>RGCL01000048.1 GCA_009919175.1 Betaproteobacteria bacterium | reverse complement strand
ACATGGGGGGCAGGGGCAGTGGGGGGCTGTCGTCTGGGTTCATGGTGGAGCACGCATCCTCGCGCACAATCATCGCTCATGAACCCCACTCCCACACCCCCTTCTTCTTCAACACCGGTTGCCGTGGTCACAGGTGCCGCCCGTGGCATTGGCCTGGCCATTTGCCGCTGGTTCCTGGCGCAGGACCACCAGGTCGTGATGCTGGACATGAATGGCCCGGAATTGGCGCAAGCCCATCACGCCCTCGCGCAGGACTTCCCCTCCTCCACCACCTTGGCCATCCCGACCGATGTGTCCAGCCCAGACCAGGTGAGTCGCGCGCACGAGCGGGTGATGCACGAATTGGGGCGGGTGGACGCACTGGTGAACAACGCGGGCGTGGCCAGCTTTGCGCCTGCCCTGGACACTTCCTTTGAGGAATGGCGGCGCATCATGGCCGTCAACCTCGATGGGGTGTTTCTGTGCTCGCAGGCCTTTGGACGCAGCATGGTGCAGCAGCGCCGGGGCGCGGTGGTCAACATCGCCTCCATCTCGGGGATGCGGGCGAGTCTCCTGCGCGTGGCCTATGGCACCAGCAAGGCCGCCGTGATGCACCTCACGCGCCAGCATGCGGCCGAATGGGGTGCCCTGGGGGTCAGGGTCAATGCGATTTGCCCTGGTCCCGTGGAAACCGCCATGGCCAAGCAAGTGCACAGCGCCGCCATCCGTCGTGACTACCACGATGCCATTCCCTTGGGTCGATATGGCACCGAGGAGGAAATGGCCCAGGCGGTGGGCTTTTTGTGCTCTGAACAGGCATCGTTCATCAACGGCCAATGCCTGGGCGTGGACGGCGGATTCGATGCGATTGGCATTGGTCTACCCACTTTCCGTCAATCCCTGGCTGGCTGAGGCCGCCGCCATGATTCACCAGCGCCAAACCCTGCCCAACGGATGGACACTGGTGCTGGTGGATTCCATCACCCAGCTCGATGCCAGCGACGATGGCTGCGTGGTGGTGACCGGGTCGCACGGCGGCGCCAGCTCCACGGCATTTGCCTTGCAGCATCGCCCGCGCCTGGCCTGCTTCAACGATGCTGGCGTGGGCAAGGACCAGGCCGGCATCCTGGCCTTGCAGCGGTTTGAGGATGAGGGCTTGCCGTGTGTGACGGTCTCCCACGAGAGTGCGCGCATTGGCGACGCCCTCGATGCCTGGGCGCATGGGGTGATCAGCCACGTCAACCGCAGCGCGGCTCAGCGGGGTTTGCACACCGGCATGCGTTTGCAAGAAGCGCTCAGGGCGCTTTGACGCATCGAAAGCCGATGTACACCACCTGGGTTTGACGGGGCTTGGTGGCCACGTCCGCTTCCAGCTGACGCTCAGGCCCATACCACCAGGAGCCTCCGCGCGTGACGCGTTCATGGCCCGATGCGGTGTCCACCCACTCCCAGACATTACCCCCCATGTCCCACAGGCCGTTGACCCCGGCGGGGGTTCGCATCACCGGGACATGCCCCGTGCCACGCCACAGGCTCGATGGCGGCGCGACCCCCTTGGATGAACCGCACCCCTCCAGGCAATGGCTGCCCAGGGGACGATCGCCTTGCGGGTAGGTGTATCGCTTGCCCTTGATCCATCCCGCTGGGGACGGATCACGTTGCTCCAGATAAGCGGCCTTGACCCACTCGGCATCGGTGGGCAAGCGTTTGCCCTGCTGCCGACACAGGGACTGCGCCTCATCAAAGTTGAGGTGAACTGCAGGCTCATCGTCTTGCGCTGGCACACCGTAGGGCGTGCGCCAGGTCCAGCCTGGCTTGGTGGTCCAGCCCGCCTCATAGACCTGGCCGCCTGCACCCTTTTCAGCCTGGCTCACAAAACCCGAGGCCTTGGCCAAGGCCTTGACCTGACCGATGGTGACCTCATGGGCATCCCACCACAGACCATGCACCAGGCGCTGTGGCGCCTCCTGCGCCCAGGACAGACCCGCTTGCGCGAGCACAAGGCAGATCACGCCTCCTTTGCACCCCCATGCCAAGCGACGCCAGGACACCATGCGCACCTCCATCAAGATGGCACGCATTGCATCACATCCTGCAAATCCTGTTGCGCACCATGCCGATGCAGGCTTGGCTGGCGCTGTGGGAACATCGCTGTGCACGCAAGCAATTCGGCCTGTCCTCAGCTGCCCTTGCCCTGCGTGAATCCAAACTTGAAAGCCCATTGAATTGAAACCCTCTCCCCTTGCTGCCACTGCACTGATGGTGGCGGCCACCTTCGGCTGGGGCATTGCCGGCGCCGTCACGCGGCAGCTGCACCATGCCCAAGGTTTTGAAGTCACGTTCTGGCGCAGTGCCTTCACCGGTGTGTGCCTGTTCGTCATCCTCACGGTCTGGAAAGGCTGGCGGCACTGGCGGCAAGTGCCCTGGACGTCAGCCAGCACCTGGATCTCTGCCGCATGCTGGAGCGTGATGTTCACCGCCTTCATGATGGCTCTGACCCTCACGCCCACGCCCAATGTGCTGGTGACGCTGGCGGCCTGCCCCTTGCTCACCGCCTTGATTTCCCGCCTGGTGTGGCGTCAGCGTCAAAGCCGCCGCACCTGGGGTGCGATTGCAGTGGCCGGTGCGGGCATCGCCTGGATGTTCGGGCTGGAAATTCAGATGGGCAATGCCCAGGCCTTGTTGGGCATGGGCATTGCGCTGGCCGTCCCGGTGGCCGCCGCCATCCAATGGAATGTGGTGGAGCAAACCGCCCAGGGCGATGCCATGCTTGACTCGGTGATGCTGGGGGCGCTGATCTCCTGCGTGATGACCCTGCCCCTGGCCTTGCCCATGCAAAGTTCCGCCCAGGACCTGACCTGGCTGTTTGTGCTGGGCTTGGCTCAGTTGGCTGTGCCCTGTGTCTTGGCCGTGATCGCGGCTCGCACCTTGCGCGCCGCGCAAATCAGCCTGCTTTCACAGTTGGAGGTCCTCTTTGGCATCTCGCTGGCATGGTGGCTGGCCGGCGAAGTCCCCGCACCCAATGTGCTCACTGGCGGCGTGCTGGTCCTGGGTGCCCTGGTCGTCAACAGTTGGCTGGATTTGCGACAGAGCCTGCGCCACAGCGTTTAGGCATGGCCCGCGGCTTTGGCCAGCAGGGCACGCACCGCTGGCGGTGTGGGCAAAGGCGCCACCGCACCAAAACCCTGAGTGGTGAGTGCCGCCGCCGCGTTGGCATAGACCAGGGCTTGCTCGACGGCGTCGCCCTGAGCCAAGCGCGCGAGGAAGGCCCCATCGAAGCAGTCGCCTGCCCCGGTGGCATCGACCACCTTGACGGGGTGCGCTGGCCAGTGCTGCCGCTGACCACCCGCCACGCTGAGCCACACCCCATCGCCGCCCATCTTGAGCAGCACTTGCGGTGCGCCATGCGCATGGCACCAATCGAGCAGCGCGGAGGGTTCAGTCAAGCCGCTGAGCCACTGGACATCTTCCAGGCTGGGCAAAAACCAGTTGCACAAAGGCAAGGTGGCCGTGACCACCGCCTTGGCCCGGTCTGCAGACCATAACCGCAGGCGCACATTGGGGTCATAGGCCACTTGCACCTGGGCTGCGCGGGCGCATTCAATGGCTGACCGCACGGTGTCAGTGGCTGAGGGACTGATGGCCTGGCTGATGCCAGACACATGCACAAAGCGGGCGCTGCGAATGATCGACAGCGGCAATTGCTCGGGCTGCATGCGGCTGGCCGCTGACCCAGCGCGCGCATAGCTGAACTCGTGCCCCTTGTCGCCATGGGTGACCACATACAAGCCCGTCGAGGCACCGGGGTCGATGGCCACGCCCTCGGTGCTCACGCCCTCCTCGTGCCACAAAGCCAGGAGCATCTTGCCAAAGGCATCGTCGCCCAGGCGCGTGATGTAGGCGGTGCGCGCGCCCTGGCGGGCGGCGGCCACAATGGCATTGGAGGTGTCGCCCCCAAAGCCTTGCAGAAATTGTCGGGGGGCGCTTGGGTCCGACTGATTGAACTCCACCATGGCCTCACCCAAGGCCACCACATCGAATTGCAGCTTGTTCATGCCCCCATCCCTTTGTTGCGCAGACCGTGGGACGCTCCCACTGTAAAAAACATCTTATCCTTGTGCTCATGCAACGACTCCATCCCAACCACCTGGACCTGCTGGCACCTGGCGTGCTGCGCCCCCATACCCAGGCGCGCGTGGTGGGCGCACTCACACAGGCCTGGCATGCCCCCACACAACGCGAGCTGGTGATGCAGGCATTGGCTGACCCCAGGGTCAAGGTGGTGACGCTCACCGTCACCGAAAAAGCCTATGGCCTTCACCCGTCCAGTGGCTTGCTCGACGAGTCGCATCCCGACGTGGCTGCCGATTTGAAGACCCCACACCTCCCCTGTTCGGTGCTGGGCTGGTTGTGTGCCGCACTGGCACGCCGACCCGCCAATGCCCCCTTGAATGTGCTGTGCTGCGACAACATGAATCGCAACGGGGATGTGCTCAAGGGGGGGCTCGTCGAATTTGCTCGTCGCACGGCACCTCATCTGGTTGGGCGCATCGAAGATCAATGGGCGCTGCCCAACACCATGGTCGATCGCATCGTGCCTGCAGCCACGCCGCAAAGCCTAGCTTGGGCCAGCGAGGCACTGGGCTTGCGCGACGAATCTGCACTGGTTTGCGAGCCGTTTCGCCAATGGGTGATCGAGGACCGCTTCATCACCGACAGACCCCGCTGGGAGGAAGCAGGGGTTTTGCTGGTGGATGCCGTCGCACCGTATCAGGACATGAAGCTGCGCTTGCTCAACGCCGCCCATTCCGCCATTGCCTATGTGGGGCAGTGCATGGGCTTGTCTACGGTCGCCGAGGTGATGGCGCATCCGGTGTGCTCGGCCTACATCCGCTCGCTCATGTTGGATGACTTGCTCAAGGTCACACCAGTGCCCGCAGGCTACGACGCACGGCGCTATGTGCTGGACCTGCTGCACCGGTTCGAGAATGCTGCACTGGCGCACCGCACCGAGCAAATTGCCATGGACGGGACCCAAAAGGTGGCGGTGCGCTGGCTGCCCGGCTTGCGCGCCGGACTCCAGCAAGGCCAATCCCTGCCCAGACTCATGAGCGCGCTGGCCGTCTGGCTGCACTACCTCGACCGCGGTTGCTCGGCGTCGGGGCAAGCGCTGCACATCCAAGATCCGGGGGCTGCCGCCTTGCAAGCCCGGCTGCACGCCGCTGAGGGTCTGCACCACAAGGTGCTGGCCGCTTGCCAGCACGAAGCCGTGTTTGGCCCCAACGATTGGCCCCGTGAGTGGGCACTAGAGGTGACCCAGCATTGGTCCTTGCTTGAAGGCCAGGGGCTGGCCGCCCTCATGGGCAGCGTCAGTCGTTGAAGATGATGAGGTGGTCGGGCATCACCCGGATGCCAATGGGCTCACCCAGCTGATGATCGTGGTGACTGGGCACCAGGGACAACACCTGCTGGCCTGCGTCGAGTTCGAGCACATACAAAAACTCTGCGCCCCTGAACTGCTTGTTGAGGATGCGTGCCTTGATGGGGGAGTCGTCGTCGTGCACGATGTCATCGGCACGGAACAGGACCTGGCAATGCCCGTGTTCGCCGGTGACCCCATCGGCTGGGGCAAGCCATTCGCCCAAGGGCGTTTGAACCTGTCGCCAGGATCCTGCCGCGCTGGCAGGGGCCAGTTCCGGTGTCGGGGTGTGCTTGCGCCAGGTGGCCGGCAACCACACGCTGTGGCCAATGAAGTCGGCCACAAAGCGGGTCGCGGGTTGGTGATAGATGTCGTAGGGTCGACTCCATTGATGCAGCTTGCCCGCTTGCATGACGCCGACCTGGTCCCCCATGGCAAAGGCCTCCATCTGGTCGTGCGTGACCATCAAGGCCGTGGCCCCGGCCGCCTTGAGGATGGCGCGCAGGTCGTGCGCCAGGCGCTGGCGCAGTTCAATGTCCAGGCTGGAAAACGGTTCATCGAGCAGCAACAAGTCCGGCTCAGGCGCCAAGGCTCGCGCCAGGGCAACGCGCTGCTGCTGGCCTCCGGAGAGCTGATGGGGAAAGCGCTTGGCCAAGTCGCTCAAGCCCACCAGCTCCAGGACCTCGAGGGTGCGCTGCTGCTGGGCCTTGGCCGATTGGCCATGCAGGCCATAGGCGATGTTGCCCGCCACGTTCAGGTGGGGAAACAGGGCGAAATCCTGAAACACCATGCCCACGCGCCGCGCTTCAGGCGCGGTCATCTGACCTGGCGCACTGACCAGGCGGTCATGAATGCGGATTTGTCCGGCGCTGATGGGCTCCAAGCCCGCCACGGCGCGCAACAGACTGGTTTTGCCGCAGCCGGATGGACCGACCAGGACGCCGATGTCGCCCTGCGAGAGGGACAGGTTCAAATCGCTCACAGCGGGACTCGCGCGACCCGGGTAGTGCAAGCTGAGTCCAGAGATATCGAGGTGCATGGCGGGATTCTAGGAACATCGGGCAACAGCCATGCCGGTCACCCGGAATGAACCCCATTCATAGAATGGCGTCGATCATGCGCGCCTCATCATGCTGAACCCGGCTACCTCCTCCCACCCCTCCTCTGCCGCTTCCACCCTCTGGCTGTTGCTGCTGGCTTTGGCCGGCGTGGTCATGGTCGTGCCTATGGGTTTCATTCTGTCGGCCTGGCTGGACGCGAGCGACACCACGCAGATGATGCTGCAGGCCATGGCTCACACGGTGCTGCCGCAATACGTGGCAACCACCGCCTGGTTGTGCCTGGGGGTCTCACTGGGCGCAGGCAGCATGGGCCTGGTGAGCGCCACGCTGGTCACGCTGTATGAATTTCCGGGCAAGCGGCAATTGGAATGGCTTTTGTTGTTGCCCATGGCCATGCCCTCCTTCATCGTGGGCTTTGCCTACACCGACTTCTTTCAGTTCAGTGGCAGCCTTCAAAGCCATGTGCGCCAATGGTTGGGTTGGCAGGGTGCGTTGTGGCCCGACATCCGCAGCCTGTGGGGCGCGGTGCTGGTGTTTTCCTTGACGCTCTATCCGTATGTGTATGTGCTTGTGCGCGCCGCCTTGCTCGAGCGCGCCAGCCACCTCATGGTGAGTGCCCGGCTGCTGGGCGCCTCGAGCGTGAGGCGCTGGATGACCATCGCTTGGCCGATGTCACGCCCTGCATGGGTGGCTGGCCTGTCGCTGGTGCTCATGGAAACCTTGGCCGACTATGGCTTGTCGAGTTACTTTGGCATCCAGACCTTCAGCACGGGGGTGTTCAAGGCCTGGCTGGTGATGGATCAACCCGCCTTGGCCGCCCAACTCAGCAGCATGTTGCTCCTGGGTGTATTCGTGGTGCTGCTGCTGGAGGCCAAAGCCAGACAGCACATGCGCTTTCACGCGCGTGGGGGCGGGCACGACGGCCAGGCGCATCAAGCCATGCCCTTGCGCGGCACGTCAGGCCTTGTCGCTGCCTTGCTCACCAGTTTGCCGGTGGTGCTGGGCTTTGGGCTGCCCTGTGCCATCTTGATCAGCGCCATGCTCAAGGAGCCCATCGCCCTTCAGATGGCCAACATCTGGCAATGGACCTTCAACGGGTTTTACCTGGCCGCCCTCACCGCTGTGCTGGCCGTGGCGGTGGCGCTGCTCTTCACCACCGCCAAACGCCTTCATCCGCATGCCGTCACCCGGCTTGGCGCCCACCTCATCGGTCTGGGCTATGCACTGCCGGGCACCATTTTGGTTGTGGGCGTGTTGGGCACGCTCAGCGGCCTGGACCGCCTGCTGGGTCTGAGTGGGTCCAGTGCGCTGATTGCCAGCGGTGGAGCCTTGATGTGGACTTACCTCATCCGCTTCTCTGCCGTGGCCATGCAGTCCATCGAGAGTGGCTATAGCCGCATCCCCCAAGCCCTGGATGAGGCCTCCAAAACCCTGGGGCAGCCTGCAGGAGCCACCTTTGTGCGGGTGCATGTGCCCTTGCTCAAAACCAGTTTGCTCACTGGCTTGCTGCTGGTGTTTGTGGATGTGATGAAAGAGTTGCCCGCCACCTTGGTCTTGCGCCCGTTTGACCATGACACCCTGGCCGTGGTGGCCTACCAACTCGCCAGGGATGAGCGGCTGGGCGAGGCCGCCTTGCCCGCCTTGTTGCTGGTGGCGGTGGGCCTCATTCCCGTTGTGCTGCTGATCCGATCCATGCGAAAAACCCCAGATAAATGAGAATCATTCTCATTTAGGCTATACTGGTGGCCTCAGTTTTCACAGGTTCACCATGTTTCAAGCCTTTGCATTGCGTCTCAAAACCCTGGCTCAAGCCTTTGCCTTGAGCCTGACCTTCTCGGCCGCGCTGACCCAGGCCGCGGAAGTGATTCACATCTATTCAGCGCGTCACTATCCCAGCGATGAACAGCTCTACCAGGGGTTCACTCAAAAGACGGGCATCGAGATCAAACGCGTGGATGCCGACGATGCGGGCATACTTGCCCGCCTCAAGGCCGAGGGCAAAAACTCACCTGCCGATGTCATCTTGCTGGTGGACGCCTCGCGGCTGTGGCGAGCGGATCAGGACGGATTGTTCGCGCCCATCCGCTCGCAGGCGCTGGAGCAAGCCATCCCCGCCGCGATGCGCGCACCGGCCACTGCCGCGGGAGAAACCAGCTGGTTTGGTTTTTCCACGCGGGCGCGAGTCATCGCCTACAACAAGCAGAAGTATTCAGCCAAGGACTTTGCCGATTACAAGCAACTGGCTGACCCACGCTTTAAAGGGCAGCTGTGCATTCGCTCAGGCTCTCACCCCTACAACCTGAGCTGGTTTGGCAGCATGATGGAACACGAAGGGGTCGAGGCCACAGAAAACTGGCTCAAGTCCGTGTTGGCCAATCTGGCCAGAAAACCCAAGGGCGGCGACACCGATCAGATCCGCGCCGTGGCCTCGGGTGAATGTGGCGTGGCGGTCACCAACAGTTACTACCTGGCCAGGATCCTGGGGTCTGGCAAGCCAGAAGACCTGAGCGTTCAAGAGCTAGTGGGTGTGGCCTTTCCCAACCAGCAAAGCTGGGGCACGCATGTCAACATCGCCGGTGGAGCGGTGGCGAGATTTGCCAAAAACAAAGAGGCTGCCATCCGGTTTCTGGAGTACCTCGCCACACCCCAGGCCCAAGCCCACTTTGCCAACGGCAACAACGAATGGCCCGTGGTGGCCAACACCGTGTTTGACAACCGCGCACTCAAAAGCATGGCGCCCCAAGGCTTCAAGGCCGACCCCATGCCCGTGCATCGCATTGGCCCCAACCAGGTCAAAGTCCAGCTGATGCTGGATCGCCTGGGCTTTAACTGAGGCCGTTGACCTTGGCGATGTAGTCGGCCAGCATGGGCACATATTTGTCGCCCTCGCCGGCCGCTTCCATGGCGGCAAAGCTGTTGCGCACCGCCGATTGCAGGGGGTTGACCGCGCCAATCTCGGTGGCCATGCTGGCCAAGTAGCGCATGTCCTTGTGCGCGTTGCTGATGGTGAATTGGTGGGCGTTCGGGTCGCCACCGTGGACATACTTCATGAAGGTGTCGTAGAAGGGGCTGCGCATGCGCCCTGCACCGATCACCGAATGGAATTGATCGATGGACAAGCCAGCCTTGCGCGACAGGGCAATGGCCTCTGAAAACAAAGCGGCATAGCCCATGGCCACAAAGTTGTTGATGAGCTTCATCTTGTGGCCCAGACCCACATCCCCCAAATGCACCACATTGCCAGCCCAACACCTCAGAATGGGCTCGAGGCGGTCGAACAAAGCCTTGGGCGCACCGACCATGGTGTCCAACGTGCCCTCTTCGGCTTCCTTGGGGGTGCGCGAGAGCGGTGCATCCACAAAATGCATGCCCACCGCCTCGGCCTCCTTGGCCAACTGCAAGGTGGATACCGGGTTGGACGTGGAGCAATCCACAATCACGAGGCCTGCATGTTTGGAGGCAAACACACCGTCAGGACCACGCATCAAGGCCTCCACCTGGGGGGAGCCCGTCACGCACAAGTGCAGCACATCCACCGCCTCGGCCACAGCCTTGGGTGTCTTGGCCTCCTTGGCACCCAGCGAGACCAGGTGATCAACCGGTTGGCGGTTGCGGTGCCCCATGATCACCAGCGGATGCCCCTTGGTGATCAGGTTCTTGGCCATGCCATGCCCCATGAGGCCGACTCCGATGAATCCGATGCGCTCTTTGCTGCTCATTGCTTGTCCTTTGTGAATCGCTCAACTGCACCATGAGTTGAATCCTTGCACCAGTATAGGGAGAGGGCCGGCTTTGAGCCTGTCGCAGCCATGCCTGATAGAGCCAGCACATCGCGGGGATAGAAACAAATCATCCGGGTAAACCCGATGGCTCCCCTGTATTCAATATAAACTCTCTATCAATCGAAATAAATCGATTACCTCAATCAATCAAAAAGGAAGCACCATGTCACTCGTCAACGCTTTGTCCATCATCAACACCCCCGTTCAAGCCTTCAAGGTCCAGGCCTTCCACAACGGCAAGTTCGTTGAAGTCACCGAAAAGAGCCTGCAAGGCAAATGGTCCGTCATGATCTTCATGCCGGCTGCGTTCACCTTCAACTGCCCCACCGAGATCGAAGACGCGGCCGAGAACTATGCCGAGTTCCAGAAGACGGGCACCGAGGTTTACATCGTCACCACCGACACCCACTTTGCACACAAGGTGTGGCATGAGACCTCCCCCGCCGTTGGCAAGGCCAAGTTCCCCCTCATCGGTGACCCCACCCACCAACTGACCCGCGCATTTGGCGTGCACATCGAAGAAGAAGGCCTGGCCCTGCGCGGCACCTTCGTGATCAACCCCGAAGGCATGATCAAGACCATGGAAGTGCACTCCAATGAAATCGCCCGCGATGTCAAAGAGACCCTGCGCAAACTCAAGGCTGCGCAATACACCGCAGCCAATCCGGGTCAAGTCTGCCCCGCCAAATGGAACGAAGGCAGCAAGACCTTGACGCCTTCCCTGGAGTTGGTTGGCAAGATCTAAGCCATTCCCACCCTTGACCTGCTGGGCAAGTGTCACAAGCGCTTGCCCAGCACAACCCGGAGAACCCCATGCTGGACGACACCCTCAAAACCCAATTGCAAAGCCACTTGTTGCTCCTTCGTCACCCGATCGAGCTCACTGCCAGTCTCGCTGGCGACGCCACAAGCCATGAGCTGCGCGACCTGCTCGAAACCATTGCCTCGTTGTCCGATCGGGTGTCTCTTCGCCTGGATGGTCAGGATCAAAGGCGTCCCTCGTTTCGCATCAGCCCAGTGGGTCAATCCCATGGTGTGAGCTTTGCAGGTTTGCCACTGGGTCATGAATTCACGTCCTTGGTGTTGGCCTTGCTCTGGACCGGGGGTCATCCGCCCAAGGTGGAAGAGAGTGTGCTCAACGCCATCCGTCAACTCCAAGGTCCCAAGCAGTTTGAGGTCTACATGTCCCTCTCCTGCCACAACTGCCCCGACGTCGTTCAGGCCCTGACGCTCCTGAGCATCGTCAACCCCCAGATCCAGACCGTGGTGATTGAGGGCGGCGCCTTTCAGGACGAAGTCAATGCCCGCGGCATCATGGCCGTCCCCTCCACGTTCCTCAATGGCGAGAACTTTGGCAGTGGCCGCATGAGCCTGGAGGAGATCGTGATGCGCCTGGATTCGGGCGCCGCCGAGCGCGAAGCTCAACAGCTCGCAGCGCGTGACACCTTTGATGTCTTGGTGGTGGGCGGTGGTCCCGCAGGTGCTGCTGCCGCCATTTACGCCGCCCGCAAAGGCATTCGCACCGGCATTGTTGCCGAGCGCATCGGTGGTCAAGTCAATGACACCATGGGCATCGAAAACTTCATCTCCTCGGTGCAGACCGACGGACCCACATTGTCTGCCGCACTGGAGCGCCACATCAAGGCCTATGACATCGATGTCATGACCCAGCAAAAAATTGACGCGCTGCAACCCGCTGCCCAGCCGGGTGGTCCGGTGGGTGTCAAGCTCAGCAATGGCGCTGTGCTGACCGCCAAAAGCGTGGTCCTGGCCACTGGTGCCAGGTGGCGTTCGGTCAACGTCCCGGGCGAGCAGGAATACAAAAACAAGGGGGTGGCGTACTGCCCCCACTGCGATGGCCCCTTGTTCAAGGGCAAGCGCACCGCTGTCATCGGTGGCGGCAACTCCGGCGTGGAAGCCGCCATCGACCTCGCTGGCATTGTGGAACACGTGACCCTGCTGGAATTCGCCCCCCAACTCAAGGCGGACGCCATCTTGGTGGCCAAGCTCAAAAGTCTGCCCAACGTGACCGTGATCACCCATGCGCAAACCGCTGCCATCACGGGCGACGGCAACAAAGTCAGTGGGCTGAGCTACATCGATCGCACGTCTGGTCAAACGCACGACATTGCCATCGCGGGCGTCTTTGTCCAGATTGGCCTGATTCCCAACTCCGACTTCGCCAAAGGCGTGCTGGAGCTGTCGGCACACGGCGAAATCATCATCAACGAACGATGCGAAACCAGCCTGCCGGGTGTCTTTGCCGCCGGGGATGTGACCACCGTCCCTTACAAGCAAATCATCATTGCCGCTGGTGAAGGGGCCAAAGCCGCATTGAGTGCGTTCGATCACCTCATCCGCACCCCCGTGGTTCAGGATGGCGCGGTCAACACCAAGGCCGACAAGCCCGTGTCGCAGCAGCCCTTGAAGGACACCGCCTCGATGGCGGCTTCCTGATCCGCCCGCTGATCCGCCCGCTGATCCCATCACGCCAGGCCGGGTGAGCCCGGCGTGTGCCAGCACCTGGGGAAATTCATCATACAAATTTCTCCCGGGTGCCTGAAAACCTCGGACAATGCGCTTGCCGTTTCTTTTGGAAGCCAGCTCGCCCATGTCACACCGCCTTCAAGCCGCTGCCCACGCCATCCGTTTCCTGTCGATTGACGCGATTGTCAAAGCCACGGAAGGCCATCAAGGTGTCCCACTGGGCATGGCCGAAATCGCAACCGCGCTTTACCTCAATCACCTCAGGCACAACCCCGCTGACCCGACCTGGTTTGACCGCGACCGCGTGGTGCTCTCCAATGGCCATGGCTCCATGCTGCTCTATTCACTGCTGTACCTCAGTGGTTATGCGGGCCTGAGCCTGGAACAGATTCAAAGCTTTCGCGAATTGGGTTCACACTGCGCCGGCCACCCCGAGCGCGACCCCCGGCTCGGCATTGAAGTCACCACCGGCCCTTTGGGTCAAGGCATTGGCAATGCGCTGGGCATGGCCGTGGCCGAGGCGTTTTTGCGCGCCCGCTTTGGTGAGGACGTGGTCAACCACCGAACCTATGCCTTTGTGGGGGACGGTTGTTTGCAAGAGGGCATTGGGCAGGAAATGATCGCCCTGGCTGGCCATTTGCGCCTGGGGCATTTGACGCTGCTGTGGGACGACAACGCCATCACCGACGACGGCAGCACCAGCCTGTCCATCAGCGAGGATGTGGCCGAGCGGTTCAGGGTCGCCCAATGGCATGTGCAACGCGTGGATGGGCATGACATCGATGCGGTGGATCGCGCTCTGAGCGCGGCACGCCAAGACCCACGCCCTTCCCTCATCGCCTGTCGCACCACCATTGCCAAAGGCCTTGCTCGCCTGCAAGGCCAGCGCGGCGGGCACAGTGCCCGCCTGTTCGAGGCCGATGCAGCGCAAGCCCGACAAGACCTGGGCTGGCCTCACCCGGCCTTTGTCATCCCCGATGAAGTCCTTCACACCTGGCGCAGTGCAGGCGCAGGACACGCAGCGCACCATGCAGCCTGGCAGCAACGGGTGAGCGCCTTGCCCGCTCAGACACGCCAGGAGTTTGAACGCATCCTCAACGGCGAGTTGCCCGCCGACTGCCTGCACGAGCTGACGTCCTTCAAGACCTCCGCCCTCAAAGAAGGCAAGGCCAATGGGGGCATCCTGTTGTCCGCCGAGATCAACGAACGACTCAGCCGGGTGTTGCCCGAGCGCATGGTCTTGTGCGCCGACCTCGAAGCCCCCACCAGCCACAAGCGAGGCCTGGAGGCGTTTGATGCCGATCACCCCGCTGGGGCTTATGTTCACTGTGGCGTTCGCGAACATGTGATGGGCGCCATGGCCAATGGCATGGCTGCACACGGCGGCATCGTGCCCCTGGCGGTGACGTATTTGTCCTTTTCGGATTACGAGCGCCCCGCCATTCGCATGGCGGCGATGATGGGCTTGCCAGTGAAATTTGTTTACAGCCACGACTCCATTGGCATTGGCAAGAACGGTCCGACCCATCAGCCGGTGGAGATCCTCGCTGCCTTGCGCGCCCTGCCCAACCACTGGACCATGCGGCCTGCTGATGCAGTAGAAGCCAGCGAGTGCTGGGCCTTGGCGCTGGCGCATCCACAGGGGCCTGTGAGCCTGGTGTTCGCGCGCCAGGAACTCCCTTTGGTGAGGCACCAAGCCGACGACCGCAACCTCTGCGCCCAGGGTGCTTACGTCTTGCACGAAGCCGTTTGCAGCCCTCGGCGCATCACCTTGCTTGCCACCGGCTCGGAGGTCTTGCTTGCCGTCAAGGCCAGAGACTTGCTCGAGGCGCAAGGCATTGGCACAGCGGTGGTGTCCATGCCCTGCTGGGAGTTGTTCAACCAGCAACCCAGCGCTTACCGCGAAGCGGTGCTGGGACCACGCACAGGCCGCATTGGTGTCGAGGCCGCCTTGCGTTTTGGCTGGGATCAATACCTGGGGCTGGATGGGGGCTTCATTGGCATGACAGGCTTTGGCGCATCGGGACCGGCCGACCAGTTGTATGCGCACTTTGGCATCACCCCCGAGGCCATCGTGGCACAGGCACATCGCCAACTTCGCGTTTGACCCTTGCCTCACGCTCACAGGAGATGAATCATGTTGCTCAATGACCAAGCCAAGGGGGTCTACCCCATCGCGCCCACCGCCTTTGATGCCCAAGGTGCCATTGACACCGCCTCCATGGACAGGCTGACCGATTTCTACGTGGACATCGGTGCCACTGGCATCACTGTCCTGGGTCAACTGGGCGAAGCGCCCAAGCTCTCTCATGCCGAAAGCATCTCCATCACGCGAGCCATGATCCAGCGTGCGGCCAAACTGCCCGTGGTGGTGGGGGTGTCCGCCCCTGGTTTTGCGTCCATGCGCGCACTGGCTCAGGAGGTCATGGCTGCCGGCGCGGCGGGCGTGATGATTGCGCCACCCAACACTTTGCGAACCGACGACCAGATCGTCTCCTACTACCACCAGGCCAGCGAAGCCATCGGGACGGATATCCCCATCGTCTTGCAGGACTACCCTTTGACCTTCAGCGTTCAAATGTCCGTTGGTGTGATCCGGCGCATGGTTGAGGACATCCCGGCCATCGTGATGCTCAAGCACGAGGATTGGCCCGGTCTTGAAAAAATCTCAGCCCTCAGGCGCTTTGAAGCCGAGGGCAGCATGCGTCACATCGCCATCCTTTGTGGCAATGGCGGCTTGTTCCTGGACTTCGAACTCTCACGCGGAGCAGATGGGGCCAACACGGGCTATGCCTTCCCCGACATGCTGTGTGACCTGGTGCGATTGAACAAGGCGGGGGATTTGCAAGCCGCCCATGATCTCTTTGATGCCCACCTGCCCTTGTTGCGCTATGAGCAACAGGCAGGAATTGGCCTAGCGGTTCGCAAGCACATTCTGATGCGCCGAGGCCTGCTCAGCTGCGATGCCCAACGCAAGCCCGGCTCCAGCCTGTCAGCCCAAGCCCAGGCAGAGGTGAATTTTTTATTGGACCGACTGGCCCGGTTTGACCCTCGGGCCAGGATCTGAACTCAATTCCATCTGGAGACAAGACCGTGGACCTTCAACTCAACCACCAGCATGTCCTGATCACCGGGGGCAGCAAAGGCATTGGTTTGGCCTGTGCCCAGGCCTTTTTGGCCGAGGGCGCCAAGGTGAGCCTGATCGCAAGACAAACCCACAGCCTGGAGCAGGCCAAAGCCCAGCTCTCGCAACGCTTTGAAGCCAGCCGCATTCACCTCCTGAGTGCCGACCTCACGCAAGCCGATCAGGCGGCCAAGGCCGTTGCATTGGCGCTTGACCAAGCCGGGCCTATCGATGTGCTGGTCAATTCAGCGGGCGCTGCCAAGCGCACGCCCCCGGACGAATTGAACATCCAGGCCTGGCATGCGGCCATGGACGCCAAGTACTTCAGTTATGTGCATGTGATCGATCCCGTCATCAAGCACATGGCCCAGCGAGGCCAGGGCTGCGTGGTCAACATCATTGGTGCGGGCGGCAAGGTCGCCAACCCCATTCATCTGCCAGGTGGCGCGGCCAACGCAGCGCTCATGCTCATCACCACAGGACTGGCCAGCGCCTATGCCGCCAAGGGCTTGCGGGTCAATGGCATCAACCCAGGCAACACCCTCACCGAGCGCTTGCGCGAGGGGCTCAGCGCCGAGGCCCGCATGCAGGGCATCACCGAAGCTGAGGCACTGGCGCGAGCCACGCAGCGCATTCCCATGGGCAGAATGGCCGACCCTCAGGAGATTGCACGGGTGGCCGTGTTTCTGGCCAGCCCCGCTGCGAGCTACGTCAACGGCGCCATCCTCACCATGGATGGGGTGAGCACGCCCACGGTGGTTTGAATCACAGCACCGATACAGCCACACACAACTGGTAACCCTCGTTGCGCAAGGCCTCCAAGCAATCCTCGGGGGCGCCAGCGGCGACCAGTTTTTTGCGCAGCCGGGTCATGCGAACGGCCAGGGTCGAGCGCGAGTAACTGTCGGCCTTGAGGCCCAGGTTGGCAATGATTTGCCACACCTCCAGGCGCTGACCTGGGGCCTTGGCCAAAGCGGCCAGCACCGTGGCCTCGGCAAATGACAAGCGAATGGGTTCACCTTGAGCACCCAGGAGCTTGAGGCTGGTGCGATCCAGCACCAGAGGGTCCGAGCGCATGGACGAGATCACCTGCTCATGGGATTTTTTCTTGCGGGCCACGGCTTTGACCGACGCCATCAACTCCTGCTCGGAAACGGGCTTGACGATGTAGATGTCGGCACCGCTTTCATAGCCTGCCACCCTGTCTTGAACCTCATTGCGCGCGGTGAGCAACACAATGCCCACCAGCGGGTTGCTCGCCCGCAAGCGGCGCGTGAGGCTCAAGCCATCCTCGCCCGGCAAATTCAAATCCACCACAAAAACATCGGTGGGTTGGGTGGTGCGAATTTGATCCACATCCTCCGCGCAGGACACGCCAGTGACCAGGCAGCCGTTTTGCGACAGCGAGGAGCAGATCAGTTCACGCAAGGCGGGATGGTCTTCCACCACCACCACATGCAAGGAGACTTGCATGGGGTCCAGGGGAAGCATGATTTCGGGCTGAGAGGACATCGTTGGACATTCGCAGTTTGTTGAAGTGTCCTGCGATCGGGCGACTATAGATTACCCAGCATTACAAATCGGCCACCGCCCTGGGGTCAGTCGGATCGAGTTGGCTCAACTCGGTCGGCAAAATCAGGCTCAGCACCACCTCCGGACCCGGTTCGATGGACACGGTGACGTGAACCCCAATGAGCTTGGAGAGGCCTTTGACGATGTACAAACCCAGGCCCGTGCCCGAGGTTTGATGCGCTGAAGCGGCTCGATAGTATTTGTCGAACATGCGCTCCGGGTCAGGCAAGGATCGCGCATCCAGGGGGTTGGACACACTCAAGACGATGCGTTCATCGCGCTCGCCCGCCCACTGCTCACGCCTCACCACCATGCGAACCACGCCCTCGTGCTTCCTGTATTTGTAGGCGTTGTCGACCAGGTTGAACAACATCGTCTGCAACAGCACCACATCGCTCCAGACAAACAGCTCAGGGTCAACCTGCACCAGGGTATGAGAGAAACCGGGGGACTTGGCCAGCACATCCTGAATCAGCTCGCTGAGCCTCACCCGCGTGAACTGGGCCACCTGCTTGCCTTGTTCGAGCTGATCGAGCTGGTTGCAGCGGTTGATGAGGTTGTTCATGTCGTCAATGGCGGTGAGCGCATGGCGACCGGCCGTTGAATCCGATTTCATGAGGGTGCCAAGGCTGAGCCTGAGCACACTCAGCGGGGTTCTGAGCTCATGGGTCAACATGCTCAGGAACTGCGCCTGACGCTCGCGGTGATTGCGTTCCAGCTCAAGGCTTTTCTCTGTGGTGACTGCGAGCCTCAGACTGTGCTGACTCAACAGCATGAGTTGCCGATGCACCAAAAAGAGCAAGACCACCCCGGTGAGCGCGCCATGCACCATGGACGCGTAGAGCGCAAAAAAGCTGGTGACCTGCAAACCCAGCGTGGGCAAAGTGGCCATGAAAAGGAATACCACCATCAGGCCATGCACCACCAGCAAGACCTTTTGATTGAGTACGGCTTCGCCCTGCACCTTGTTGAGTTGGGGCCAATCAATGCCCCAGATCAGCATCACCATCAACCATAGGGGCAGATACAGCGCGACGAGCTTGTTCACCAGCAAACCCCACGACACCCAACCCACGGCCACCATGGCGCAAGAGAGCACCGCCATGGCCATCGCCAGCATCAAGCCCTGCTTGGCCCAGCGCCTGGGGCGATAGGGTTCGAAAAAAGTCCAATGGAATTGCACACTGAAGAGGGCATACAGCACGATGGCCCATTTGGTGATCAACGCCAAAGTCTCAGGCGACAGCGAATCCACCAACACCAGCCGGTGGTAGCCCAGGATGCAGGCCCCGTAAAAAAACGCGCTGATTTGCTTGACGGCAAACATGCCCATGAGCCTGGAGGGCTGAGCCACGGCATAGAACACCGCCGCCAGCGCCAGCAGCAGCAAGCTCGATGTCAGCACCGCCAGCATCAGGTCTTGCAATTGCTCTTCGCGACCCAGTTCATGGTTGTCATGCACGCGCACATCGAGGATGTAGGTGGTTTGGGTCTTGATGCGTATCCATAGCTTGCGCTCCGTCTGAACGGGCTTGAGCATGAACACATGGGCAAGGGCTCCACTTTGGACCTCGGACCAAGCATGCAGCTGCCCCCCCCTGAGCACCGTGTCGGGCGTGGCCTCATCGTGAATCTCGATGTCATCCAGATAGGTGGGGTGAACCAGCAGGGTCAGATGCTGCGTGTTGCTCGCATCGTTGGGCAGCGCAGTCTTGGGCGGGACAGACGCCATGGGCTTCAAGGTCACCCTCACCCACAAAGCACCACTGAGGTAGCCTTTGCTCAAGACACCCTCGAAAGGCGTGTACTGTCCCAGCTTGGCCTGAGCCAGTCGCATGTCGCCCGTGGCGTCCACCAGATAACCGGGGGAATCCAGTTGCCAATGGCCCTGAGCGCGCCCCAAGGTGGGCCAGAACGCCCCCACCAAGATGCAAAACACCCAAGCAGCCTGGAGGAAACCCTTCCAAAGCGGCCACGACTTCAACGGCACACCTCGACACATCATGCGGCGAGTTTATCGGTCGGGGCTGGCTTTATTCCCTCTTGCTGTGAGGTGGTGAGCAAAATATCCGTCAAAAGACCCATTTCAGAACGAAAATGGCGCTTTTTGCACGATCAGACCATGCGGTTTTTCATCGTCTTTTTGCTTCAACTTGGCCTGGCCTCCTGGGTGCATGCGGCGGGTGCACTGATCAGCCCCCAGGAATTGGATCGCGCCTTGCAAGCCAAGGCCTCGGCATCAACATGGCGGGTGATCGACATCCGCGACCCCTTTTCGTTTGAGCAGCAACAC
>RGCL01000047.1 GCA_009919175.1 Betaproteobacteria bacterium | reverse complement strand
CTGTGCAAGCTGCCTTTCATTCCAGAAAGGCGTGGTCTCGGGGAGGTTGAATTCTTGGGAAAGTGATGGATTTTTGTCAGTCATGCTGGCACTCCCGTTGTTCTGCGGGCAGCCATTTTTGAGGTTCCCTTCGTGCTGTTTCTGATTTCCCATGCCAGGACATCAGGCATATGAAAACGGATCGTCACCCCTCTATCGAAGTCCCTGTGCGGCATGCGAATCTTGGACATGTATTCCGGTGAAAAGAACTTCATGGGCAGGCTGGTCATCCGACTCATTTCGACGGAGCTCAGAAAAATCTGAACGTCGGAAGGTTCTGTGAGCTCTCCATCGGAATAAAACGGGTTGGCCATCTTGTCCCTTGGCAACTCCTTTCCTGCGCTTGCTTCGCACCATCGATGGATCTCAAGTTCGTATATCGAGATGTCGTTGGCGTGGTACCGGACAAGCCCAAAGAGGGAATGCCAAGCTGCGCCAAGACCCTCTTTTCGCCATCGCTGCAGGGTTTTGGGGCTCAGACTCCATCTTTTTGCCAATGTGTCCTCGTCCATGATTGGGTAGTTCATAACTAACTCCTGGTTGGTTGAAATCCAGCCAGAGTAGTTCCCGATTCATGATGTGAAAATTAGTGGCGCCCAGGGTCTGGGGCGCTTTTGGGTCGAGTGTCGACCGGAGAAAAGGCCATGAAAATGGCGCGGACTTGAGCTACAGTCCTAAGACATCGCTGCTATCTGGGTGCCAGTGTGGAGCGACTGAATTGGCCTCAAAATAGCAAATTGGCCCACCATATGCAAGGGCTCGGAATATCTCCGAGCCCTTTTTCGAAAAAATTCAGAAAGTCCTTGCGCAGTTGCCCAAAGGCGCTTACATTAGCCCGGTTGCAGCAATTTTGCTTACCCCTGCTGCATTCAGGTTCGATATGGGCAGCGACACCCCAAAACCGCACACCTCCACTTGAAACCACTTCGCTGTGGGCTTCAAAAGTGGTCTGACTTTTCCCCAGGCAAGCTTCACTCTCGCAGCCTTAACGCGGTTGCACTGCCCATGCTGCCATGCATCTCGCAGCGGCATGAATCTAGGCCTTGAGCCTGCACACCACTGTTTTTAATGTCATTCACAAGTACCCAACCTTTCGCTGTCGGCGATTTCCAGATCACTCCCCTGAGCCGTTCACACGGCAACGATCAACACACCGCGCTGCTCTCCATTCGCCAAGGAAAAGGCAGCCAGACGCGTGACCGCGTCTACACCTTCAAACCCGAGTTCAAAACTCAGGACAGCGCACTCATGTACGCGGCCGCGCAAGGCCGCTATTGGCTGCTCAATCCCGCGTCTTTGGCTTCACCCTCTAATTCAAGGTAATCGAATGGCCAAGGAAGAACTCATCGAGATGAGGGGCAAGGTCGATGAAATGCTGCCCGATACACGCTACCGCGTCACGCTGGACAACGGCCACAAATTGATTGCCTACACCGGAGGCAAGATGCGCAAGAACCGGATCCGCATTCTGGCGGGCGACAACGTCACGCTGGAAATGTCACCCTACGACCTCACCAAAGGTCGGATCACTTTCCGCCACATCGAAAACCGTCAACCCCGCGCTGCGGGTGCGCCTGCCTTCAACCGCAAACGCTGACGCTCTTCGATTCCCTGTTTTTTAACCTGCGTCCACAATTTTGCAGGGCGCTTTTTTGAAAGGCTCCAAAATGAGCAACAAACTTTATGTCGGCAACCTGTCTTACTCAGTCCGGGACGACGATCTTCACCAACAATTCTCTGCCTTTGGTCAGGTCCAATCTGCCAAGGTCATGATGGAACGTGACACGGGGCGCTCCAAGGGCTTTGGCTTTGTCGAGATGTCCAACAGCCAGGAAGCCGAAGCCGCCATCCGTGGCATGCACGGCCAGAACATGGGTGGCCGTGACCTCACGGTCAACATCGCCCGTCCCATGGAGCCCCGCGCCCCTGGCAACGGTGGCTATGGCCGTGGTCATGGCGGTGGCTACGGCGATTCACGTCGCAACAACTATTGATCGCTCAGCGATCACCAAAAAGAGCCAGCGCAAGCTGGCTTTTTTCTTTGTGGCGATCCAACGGGCTTGGTTCGCCGTCGCTTCACATGCGGGTCACCGCACAGAACAAAACCAGCATTGAGCGCATGCTGGGTCCTCGCACACATCGGCCTGTCAGGGCCTGGGGGATCTTCATGTCAAGCCATCGTCGAATGTTCAGTCAAGCCCTGTTGTGCGGCGCGTTGATCAGCGCTTGCTTTGGGGTGAGCCTGTCTGCTCAGGCCGCCACAGCAGAGGATCTCAACAGGGATGCTGCCCACACCTTGCAGACCCTCTACAAATTGAACAAAACAGCCGAGCTGCTCTCCAGGAAAGCCAAGGGGATTTTGGTCTTCCCAAAAATTGTCAAAGCGGGTTTGGTGTTTGGCGGTAGTTATGGCGAGGGCGTGTTGATGCAAGGCGGCAACGTCTCGCAGTACTACAACTCGGTCTCGGCATCGTGGGGGTGGCAAGCCGGTGCCGAGACCTATGCCTATGTCGTGTTCCTGATGAGCGACCAAGCCGTGCAGTACCTCTCCAGCTCCCAGGGGTGGGAGTTTGGCGTAGGTCCCAGCATCGTCGTGGTCAACGAAGGGGTGGCCAAGAACCTCTCGACCAGCACCCTCAAAGACGATGCCTATGCCTTCATCACCGATCAGCAAGGCCTCATGGGCAATCTGAGCATTGAAGGCACCAAGATCAGCCGCATCAAGCGCTGAGCTTATTGGACGCGTTGAGCCGTTCAGGCCACTTCAAAGAGCGCTGCTGCGCCCATGCCGCCGCCCACGCACATGGTGACCACCACGTACTTCACCCCCCGGCGCTGGCCTTCGAGCAAGGCGTGGCCAACCAGGCGTGAACCGGTCATGCCGTAGGGGTGGCCAATCGAAATCCCACCGCCGTTGACGTTGTACAAGTCGGGGTCAATGCCCAATTGATCTCGGCAGTAGATGGCCTGGCAGGCAAAGGCCTCGTTAAGTTCCCACAAGCCAATGTCCTTCACCTTGAGCCCGTGCTGTTTCAACAGCTTGGGCACGGCGTAGACGGGTCCAATGCCCATTTCCTCTGGGCCACAACCGGCCACCGCCATGCCGCGATAAATGCCCAGCACGGGCAGGTTCTCGCGCTGGGCCAAGCCCCGCTCCAGCACCACACAGGCCGATGCGCCATCCGAGAGCTGGCTGGCATTGCCAGCGGTGATGCAGCCGCCTTCGAGCACGGGCTTGAGGCTGGCCAAGCCCTCGGCGGTGGTGTCGGGGCGGTTGCCTTCGTCCATGCTCAGCGTCACTTCGCGATGCGAGGTGGTGCCGGTGGCTTTGTCGGTCACGGCCATGGTGGTCTTGAAGGCGACGATCTCTTGCGCCAATCGGCCTTCGGCCTGAGCGGCTGCGGTCCGCTTTTGCGATTGCAGCGAATAAGCGTCTTGTGCCTCGCGGCTGATGTTGTATTTCTTGGCGACGAACTCGGCGGTTTGCAGCATGTTCATGTAGGCATGGGGCACCTGGTCGATCACGGCCTGGTCCTTGTCGCGCATGGCCCAGCTGAAGTAATCGTTTTGCACTGCGCTGATGTTGTCCTGGCCCGCAGCGACGACAACATCCATGCCATCGACGATGACTTGTTTGGCCGCAGTGGCCACGGCCATCAAGCCCGAGGCGCACTGGCGGTCCATGGTTTGTCCGGGCACGGTGACGGGAAAGCCAGCGGCAAAGACGGCATTGCGTGCGAGATTCAAGCCGGCCGTGCCACTGGCCAGCACGGTGCCGGCCACCACATCGTCGATGCGGGCGGGGTCGATGCGCGCACGCTCGACGGCGTGCTTGAGCACATGACCCAGCAGGGTGGGGGACTTGGTGTGGTTCAGGGCACCCTTGAATGCACGGCCAATGCCAGTGCGAGCGGTGGATGCAATAACGGCTTCACGCATCGTGGAAATCCTCTTGAGTGGTGAAAGGTTGAATGAAATCAGTGATGGGCTTCGGTGCCCAGGTAAGCCGAGATCACGGCTGAGTTTTGGCGCACATCGGCGGGCAAGCCATCGGCGATCTTGCTGCCAAAGTCCAGCACCACGATGTGATCCGAGAGGCTCATCACCACCGGGATGTCGTGCTCGACGATCAGGAATGTCATGCCGAATTCACGCTGCACACGCTGGATGAGTTCACTCATCATGGCTTTTTCGGTTTTGCTCATGCCCGCCATGGGCTCGTCGAGCAACACCAGTTGGGCTTTTTGCATCAGTGCGCGGGCAAACTCAACCTGCTTTTGCCGTCCATAAGACAGTTCAGAGGGCAGCGCCTGCGCCACATCCTCCAGCCCCAAAAAGGCCAGGGTCTGGTGAGCGGCGGCTTCTGCTTTGCGCCGCTCGGCACGGGCAGCGGGGCTCATCAAGGCGCCTTGCAGCAGGCCCGATCGGCCTTGCAGATAGGCGCCAGCCATGAGGTTCTCCATCACGCTCAAACCACCAAACAAGGCGAGATTCTGAAAGGTGCGGGCAATGCCATGGCGGGCAATACGATGGGCGGGCGCAGCGGTGATGTCTTGTCCACGAAACTGCACTTGGCCGCTGGTGGGGCGGTACATGCCCGTGATGCAGTTGAACAAGGTGGTCTTGCCCGCACCGTTGGGGCCAATCACGGAAGTGGTGCGCCCCTCTTGAACGCTGAAGGACACATCGTTGAGGGCATAGATGCCACCAAAGCGCATGGTCAGTTGCGAGATGTTCAGCATGGGCGTGCTCATGATGCAGCCTCCTGGGATGAGGATTCGCTGTCGTTGCCACCCAGGTAGGACTCCTGCATGGCGGGGCTGTTGGCCACTTCCATGGCGCTGCCAGAAAACGCGATGCGCCCGCCCGCCAGCACATAGGCGGACTCGGCAAAGTCCAAAGCCAGGCGGGCGTTTTGTTCCACCACCAGCATGGCCGTGCCCAGGGTCTCGCCAATGACCCGCAGTTGGCGGTAAATGTCTTTGACGATGAGGGGCGCCAAGCCCAAGGACAACTCATCGACCAGCAGCAATTGGGGGCGGCCAATCATGGCGCGCCCCAGTGCCAGCATTTGTTGTTCGCCGCCCGACATCCAGCCAGCGGCTTGTCGATGCCGCTCTCGCAAGCGGGGGAAGAGCTCATACACCGTTTCCAGGCCTTGCTTGATTTCGCTGCGGGGCAAAAAGGCTGCCCCCACGCGCAGGTTCTCCTCCACAGTGAGGTGCTTGAACACCAGTCGACCTTCGGGCACTTGACCCATGCCCAAGCGAACGAGTCGGTGGGCGGGCAAGTCGTTGATTGCCTGACCCTGGAAGTGGATGTGTCCGCTGGTGATGGCGCCATGGTGAAGGTCGAGCAAGCCGGTGACGGCGCGGATGAGGGTGGTCTTGCCTGCACCGTTGGCACCCAGCAAGGCCACGATGCCGCCCTTGGGAACAGACAGGCTCACGTCGTGCAGCGCCAAGCCCTTGCGTGCGTAGGCGACCGACAGGCCTTGGATGTCCAGCATGTTTGACATGTCAAGCCTCCCCTTGGCTGGCACTGCGGCGCTTGCGCCATTGCTTGCCCAGGCCTGCGAGGCCATGGGGCGCGAAGATCAGGAGCACCACCACCAGCGAGCCAAAGATGAGCTGCACCAGTTGCGCTTTGTGTTCCACCAGCACCAGGTGCACCAGTCCGGTGGTCTCGCTGGCTTGGGAGGCGATCAGGTTGATGATGGAAGGCAGCAGCAGCCACAGGGCAGCGCCCACCAGTGACCCGCCTAGCGAACCCATGCCGCCGACAATGATCATGGCGATGAACTGAATGGCAAAGCTGATGCCAAACGTCTCCGAGGTCACGTTGGTGAGGTAGTAGGCGTACAAGGCACCTGCCACCGAGGCAATGGCTGAACTCAGCATGAAGGCCTTCAGGCGCAGGATGCGCACATCGGCGCCCACCGAGGTGGCTGCCAGCTCATGGTCGCGCATGGCCATGAGCGCTTGCCCTTCGCGTGAGCGCAGCACATTGCGCAAGCCCCAGAAGACCAGCACGGTCAGCACCAGCAAAAAGCCATACCAGCGCATGGGGGTGGTGAGCTCAAACGAGCCCAGCGCCGCATTCTGGTAGGGGATGCCCACCACATCAAAGAACTTGAACTGGTATTCCAAAAAGGCATACATGACGATGTAGTGCAAGGCCATGGTGGATAGCACAAAGTAAAGGCCGCGCACGCGCAGCGAGGGCAGCCCCGCCAGGAAGCCGGCCAATGCGCCGGTCATGCCCGCAGCGAGCAACACCAGGGGAAATGGCCAGCCCCACAAGGTGCCGGCGGTGGCCGCGGTCATGGCGCCCACCGCATACAGCGCAGCGTGGCCAATCGAGATCAGTCCGGCGCACCCGGTGAGGAAGTTCAGCGACAGCGCGCCCAGCATGGCAATGAGCATGAGGTTGATTTGCGTCAGGCTCAGGTTGAGCAGCTGCACGTTGGACAAGCGAATGCCAAAGATGGCGCGGTCGGTCATGACCACGGGCAGGTAAAGCACGAAGGCGATGGCCAAAGCCCATCGGATCCAGTAGCCCAAGCGCTTGCGCGGCGCAGCGGGTGGGGCAGCAGGGGTGGAATGTGTAGTCATGGATGCAAGCACCTTGGATCAGACGCGGCCAAGTTCGCGTTGACCGAACAGGCCCCAGGGCCTGAACATCAGGATGAAGAGGAGCAAGCCGTAGATGAAGATGTCACTGGACTTGGGCGATACATAAGAGGCGGCCAGTTGTTCCACCAGCCCCACCAGCAAACCCCCAACGATGGCGCCGGGGATGCTTTGCATGCCGCCGATCACCACAGCGGGCAAGGCCAGCAAGCCAATGCTTTCCAGCTCGGTGGAGACGATTTGCAATTGACCGAGGAACAAACCACCAATGGCGGCCAACAGGCAACCGATGGCCCAGGCCATGCGGTTCATCACGTTGACATTGATGCCAGAGACCACGGCGGCCTCGTGACCATCGGCGGTGGCGCGCATGAGTAAGCCCATGGGGGTGAATCGGAAGAAAGCCCCAAAGCCCGCCATGCAGACCCAACTCACCAACATGGCAGTCAGGTGCAATTGAGAGATGCGCAAATTGCCCAGGGTGAGGACTCCGCTGGGCAAGGGCGTTGACAAGGGGCGGCCAGCCGATCCGTACATCATTTCGATCAGCGCGCGCAGCACGATGGACAGCGCAATCGTGATCATGATCACGGACAACATGGGGCGACCCGAAAGCGGTTGGATCAGCAAGGCATGGATCACCACGCCCAGCAAAGCTGCTGCGCCAATGATGAACACGATGCCCACTGGGAAAGACAAGCCCAGCACAGACATGGCCGTGACGGCGAGGTAAGCCCCGCACACCACGAACATGCCCTGGGCAAAGTTGAAGACTTCGGTGGCTTTGAAGATCACAGCAAAGCCCAGGGCCACCAACCCGTAGATGCTGCCGACGGCTAAGCCGCCGAAAAGAACTTGTCCAAGCATGATGGTCCCTGGTGATGTGAAAAGATTACTTGACGTACTTCTCGTAGTCGCGGAATTCGCCGTGGTGCTTGACCTTGCCGGTAGCGTAGTCAAACGAGATCAGCTTGTGCACTTTGGGGCCACCGTGATCGTCCTTGGTGTAGACGATGGGTGCGGTCAAGCCTTTGGTGTCCACGGTGAAGCCGTTGGCCATGCTTTCGACCAGGCGTGCGCGCGTCACATCTTTGCCCAGTGCGGCGATGCGGCTCAGAACCAATTGGCCAGTGATCCAGCCAGCGGCGTAGTTGATGTCTTCCTTGAGTGCGCCACGTCCCATTTTTTCTGCATAGGCCGTGAGTTCGCGGTTGCCCGGCGTGTTGTCTGAGCCGCCGGGCGACACGCAGGTCGAGACGTAGAAGTTGGCACCAGCCTGGGGACCCATGGCGGCATAGATCTGGGGTTGGGCAAGGTAGGTGATGGCAAAGCCGGGGATCTTCATGCCGTACTGAGCCAGGCCTTTCATGGTCAGGATGGCCGTGTTGTTCACGCCATAGATGGTGATGAAGTCAGGCTTGAGGTTCATGATCTCGAGAACCTGGGGCGTCACGTCCACTGCGTTGATCTTCATGGTCACTGCGGTGGTGGTGCCACCTGCCTTGGCCACCGACTCGGCCACGTAGTCATGGAATTCCTTGCCGCCGGCACTTTCAATGGCCACAGTGACCACCTTGGGGGCTTTGAGCTTGAGGGTGTCCACAAAGTAGCCCACACCCGATTGCGCCATGGCCTTGTAGGAACACATGCCGTGATAGGTCAGGGGCGAAGCGGGTTCGAGCAAGGCTTTGGTGGGGGTGTAGGTGCCCAGGACCGGCACTTTGCCTGCACGGATGGTGGGTGCCAGAGCGGTTTGACCGCCAGAGCTGCCCATGCCAGAAAAGCCCAGCACGGGGGTTTGTGCCACAAATTTTTCGTAGACGATTTTGTCGGTGGCTGCACTGAAGCGGTTGTCTTCGGCCAGCACATTGATCTTGCGACCATTGACGCCGCCGGCTTCATTGGTCATGCGCATGAAGTCCTGAAAGCCTTTGACGTAGGTGGATTGAGCTTCGGATGCTGGACCGCTCATGTCCATGAGCATGCCCCAATCGATGCGGTCTTTGTAGACCCCGTCGTTGGGTGACTCTTGCGCGGTGGCCGACAGTGCAAGCACTCCGGCCACTGCGACCAGTGCGGTTTTGATGGTGAAAGGAAGTTTCATGGTGTCTCCTGTAATGAACCTGCCTTGTCAGCAGGGGGTGGGGGAAGTAACGCTGGAATCACTGCGGTGCAGTTCGTGGGAAAGGATGCGGCAGATGTTGGCGGTGAGCACATCGGCGGCGGGAATCATTCGGCCTTGACTGAGCACCCCATGCATCTGGTCATTGCAGTGGAGTGAGGTGACGCGCACGCCCGCTTCGTCCAGGCGCCGGGCATAGGCCAGCCCTTCGTCACACAGCGGGTCATGGGAGACGGTCATCACCAGCGCAGGCGCGACGCCTGCGAGCGAGTGGGCATGCAGGGGCGAGGCCCGCCAATCCAGCCGGTCGTCCTCATGGGGCGTGTAGTGCTGGATGAAGTAATGCATGGTGGTCGCTGTGAGGGGCAAGCCACGGGTGACGCGGCGGTAGGAGTCGCTGCGCGCCGTGAGATCGAGCACGGGGTAGAGCAGCGTTTGATGGATGAGCGGTGGTGCATCGCCCTGGCGTGAGAGCAAGGCCAGTGCGGCGGCCAAATTGCCCCCGGCGCTGTCGCCGCCCACTGCGATGCGGTAGGGGTCAATGTGCAAGGCCTGGGCATGGGCGGCCACCCAGTTAAGGGCGTGCGCAGCGTCGTCCAGGGCAGCAGGGAAGGGATGCTCGGGTGCGAGTCGATAGTCCACCGCGACCACACACACGCCTGCGCCATTGGCCAAGCGGCGGCAGAGTCGATCGTGGCTTTCGAGGTTGCCGATCACCCAGCCGCCGCCATGCAGAAAGAGCAGGCAAGGCAGTGGTGCTGTTGCATCGGTACCTTGACCCCGATACACGCGAAGCGTGAGCGCACCGCCTGGACCCGCGATGTGCTGATCCACGACGCTGGCCACGTCGCCGCCAGGCGTTTGCATCACGCTCCAGCTGGCGGCGTAGGCCTTGCGCGCCTGGGCAGGGCTGAGCGTTTCAAAGGGTGGATAGCCAGCCTCTGCCGCCAACGCCAAGAGGCGCTGTGCAGCGGGGTCCAGTGGGCCAAGGGCGTTCAATGTCCACTCCATCGTGCAGGGCGCTTCTCGGCAAAGGCGGCAGCGCCTTCGCGCGCGTCGTCCGAGGCGATGACTTGTTCGAGCAGCGCATTCTGGCGAGCCCAGACTTCATCGGCTGGCCACGTGGGCGATTCGCTCACCACCTGCTTGGTGATGCGAACGGCCAGGGGTCCGTTGGCTGCAATGCGGGTGGCCAGCTCCAAGGCGGCTTGCAGGGCTTGTCCGGCGGGCACCAGCCTGTTCACCAAGCCCCACTGGCGCGCGTCCTGAGCGCTCATGAGGTCACCCGTGAGCGCGAGCTCCATGGCAATGTGTGGCGGGATGCGGCGGGGCAGGCGCAACAACCCGCCCGAGCCTGCAATGAGTCCGCGCTTGACCTCGGGGATGCCAAATTGAGCCGACTCGGCGGCAACGATGAGGTCGCAGGCCAAGGCCATCTCGCAACCGCCCGCCAGCGCATAGCCCTCAATGGCTGCGATCAAGGGCTTGCGAGGTGGCGTTTGCACCAGGCCTGCAAGGCCGCGCCCAGGCAGCTCGACCCGCTCACCGCGCAAAAAGGCTTTGAGGTCCATGCCCGTACAAAAGTGGCCACCTGCACCCGTGAGCACCCCGATCACCAAGGTGGGGTCGGCATCGAGCTCGTCCATGGCGTGAGCCAGGGCCTCGGAGGTGGCGCGGTCAATGGCGTTCCTCACGGGAGGGCGGTCGATGGTGATGACCAGGACAGCGCCTTCGCGCCGCAATTGAACGGTCTGGGCGTTGGAGGACATGGTGGTGGTCATGGCATCAGTCCTTGAGCAGTCGACCTTTGAGGCCACCCCGGTCGCGGATCACGCGACCCGAATGGACCGCGCCATCGCGCACGGTCACCATGCCATTGACGTTGAGCACCTCTTCGCGTTCGCGCTCGGGCACGCCCGCGAGGCCGCCACGATAAAACCCCCGTTGCCGGGCGTGGAACACCACATCGGGACCCGATGAGAACAGGTCAATGATGTCGGTGGAGGTCACCTCAAAGCGAAGGTGCTGGCCGGTGATGTGCTCGTCATCCACGTGCACCTGCGATTCATTCACAGGCCATGCGTGCTGGAGCCACTGTTCAACGATGGCTTGGGCTTGGAGGTTGGTTCCCAAGGGCAGGGTGTCCCAGGGGGCGGCAGCGGGCGGGTCCACCGCGTCGGTGGTGCCGCTGCGCAATTGGCGGCTGCGTGTGAAGTAGTCTTCCTGCGCACAGCAGCCCACGAGCTGGTTGCCCTCTGAGCGATAAATCCCAACGCCAGACCACACGGCCACGGGGCCGCCTGGACCGCCGCTGGCACCGTGCTCGCTGAACCACACGCCCACGCGGTTGGCCTTGTCGTCACTGCCCAGCACCACCTTGTGCACGGTCATGCCCATGCCGGGGAACTGAGCAAACTGTTGCGCCACGGCGGGCAGCCACTGGGTGTCGCGGCCACTGAAGAGGTGGTCGCCGATTTCCAGTGCGTAGTGCGGTGCAATGAACTCGCGCGCTGCGTTTTCGTTTTGGCCGTTGAAGTAATTCACCACCCAACGGCGAGCCAGTTGAGCGCCAGGGTGAAGCGGTTGGGGGATCTGAGTCACTGGGCATCTCCCGAGCGCAAGTCGGTTTGTAGGCGACGCAATTCACGCTTGAGCAATTTGCCCGAGGCGTTGCGGGGCAGGGCATCGGCAAACACCACGGAGCTGGGGCACTTGTAATGCGCCAGGCGCTCGCGTGTGAAGGCAATCAGTTCTTCGGGTGTTGCCGTCTGGTTGGGGCGCAGCACAATCACCGCGCGGGGTGTTTCACCCCATTTTTCGTGGGGCACACCAATCACGGCCACCTCGCGCACGCTGGGGTGGCCATTGAGAACATTTTCAATTTCTGCGGGGTAGATGTTCTCGCCGCCGGAGATGATCATGTCCTTGAAGCGGTCAAAGAGAAAGATATAGCCCTCTTCGTCCAGATAGGCTGCGTCCCCCGTTCTGAGCCACTCGCCATCGATGAGGGCCAAAGCCGTCTCCTTGGGTTGATGCCAGTAGCCCTTCATCACCATGCGCGATTTGATCCACAACTCGCCCACCTGGTTGGGCGCCACATCGGACAAAGAAGTGGGATCCACCACGCGCAATTGCACCCAAGGGTAGGCACGCCCCACCGAGTTGAGCAATCGGCTGCGAGGCCCCTCGGGTTCGTGGTCTTCAGGGGGCAACACCGACACCGTGCCCGAGGTCTCGGTCATGCCATAGGCCTGGATGAAGCGGCAGCGCAACATGGCCATGGCTTTGCGCAGCAGCACGTCGCCCATGGGCGCGGCGCCATACATGAGCAATTCGAGGCTGGACAAATCGGCCTGGCTCACGCCATCCACCTGCAGCAGCGACTGGACCACCGTGGGCACCAAAAAGAGGTGGGTCACGCGATGGCGTGAGATGCACGACACGATCACTGCCGGATTGACCTCGCGCAACAAGACGGTGTGGCCGCCGCGGGTCATGGTGCTGGTGCCGTAGCCGCAGCCGCCGATGTGGAACATGGGCATGGCCACCAGGTTGACGCTGTGCGTGCCCATGCCCCAGGCCTCGCCCAGTCGCTCGGTGTAGGAGATGCCCTCGTTGGTGATCATCACGCCTTTGGGCAAACCGGTGGTGCCTGAGGTGTAGAGCAGTAAGGCCACTTCGTTGGGCTGACCTTCATGGCCAGGGTCTTGGGCAGGCGCGCTGGCGCGCAGCGCGTCGTACTCCGCACCCAGGCGCACGATGTGAATCTGGGCAGCCACCTCGGCGGGCAAATGCGCGAGCAAAGGCTCTTCTTCTGCCGAGACCACCAGCACCTTGGGGGCGGCGTCGCTCACAATGGCTGCGATCTCATGAGACGAGAGGCGCCAGTTGAGCCCCGCCAGAATGGCGCCGATCTTGTTGCAAGCGAACATGAGCTCGAAGCATTCGGCGCAATTCTTGGTGAGCAAGGCCACCCGGTCTCCTTCCTCAACCCCTTTGGCCTGGAGTGCTTGCCCCATGCGTGAACTGAATTCATGAAGCTGGCCAAAGCTCCAGGTGTGTTCGCCAAAGGTCAGCGCTGGCGCACTCGCACGCTCGCTGGCGTGTCGGCGGAGGATCTGGGCGTAAGAGGGATGGGGCGTGCTGGACATGGTGGGCCTCAGTAGCTCTTGGGCAATCCCAAGCTGTGTTGGGATACAAAGTTGAGGATCATTTCGCGGCTCACGGGCGCGGTCTTGTGAAGACGGGCAATGAACCACAAGTCTGCCAGACCATATTCAATGGCCATGCCGTTGCCACCGTGAATCTGGATGGCTTGATCCAAGGCCTCGAGTGAGGCATCGGCAGCGGCGAACTTGGCCATGTTGGCAGCTTCGCCCGCATCGGCAGAGGACTGGTCAAAGAGTTGCGCTGCGCGTGCCGTCATCAAGCGGGCTTGTTGAACCCCAATGTAGGCTTTGGCCAAAGGGTGAGCCAGACCTTGGTGAGTGCCAATGGGCACACCCCACACCGACCGGTCTTTGGCTTGCTGGCTGCCGCGTTCAATCGCGTAGCGCGCGATGCCGTTGTTGATGGCCGCTGCACAGACCCGCTCGGGGTTGAGGCCAGCAAACAAATGACGAAGGCCTTGCCCTTCCTGGCCCACCAAGGCTTCTGGACCCACACGCACATCGTCAAAAAACACCGTGAACGAGGTCTCTGGCACATGCAAGGCGGTTTCGATGGGCGTGCGGCTGATGCCAGGATGGTTGGCCGGCACAATGAACAAGGACAGCGGATGACGGCCACGCCCATCGGCTTCTTCGCCACGGCACACCACCATCACCGAGTCGGCCTCATCCAATCCGGATGTCCAGTATTTGTTGCCATTGATCACCCAATCCCGGCCTTCTTGGCGCGCTGTGGTAGTGATCTTGTGGGTGTTGGTGCCCGCATTGGGTTCGGTGATGGCAAACGAGAGGCGCTTCTTGCCTGTAGCCAGACCGGGCAGCCATTCCTGTTTGAGTGCATCGCTGCCGTGCTGTTCGATGATGGGTGAGCAAATGGAGTTGATCACCAGCGACAGAATGGGACAGCCCTGCGCCGCCACTTCTTCGACGATGACGTTGTAGTCGGCAAGGCCACTGCCACCACCACCATATTGCTCAGGCACATGAACGCCCAAGAAGCCCGCTTGCCCCAGGGCTTGCCACAACTCGTCGGGTTTGGCCTTGCGTTTGACCAGGTCCTGGAAGTAGCGGCGGCCAAAGCTGCCCACGAGTTTGCCAACGCTCTCGCGCAGCAGGGGGTGGTGTTCAGCGGTATCGACCAGGGTGTTTGAAAAAATCGTAGACATGTTCAAAAGGATGAGTCAGTTAGAGAGAGGATGAGCTGGGGGTGGCCCAGTCAAAAAAGCCTTTGCCGGATTTCTGGCCAAGGTCGCCGCGCGCCACCATCTCCTCCAGGATGCGAGGGGGTGCATAGCGCTCGCCCAGGGCTTGCGACAAATGGCGAGCGATGTCCAAACGCACATCGAGGCCAACGACATCGGCCAGCCTCAGCGGTCCCATGGGATGTCGGTAGGCCACGGTGGCTGCGCGGTCAATGTCTTCGGCACTGGCCACACCGTCTTGCACCATGCGCATGGCTTCAAGCGAGGCGATGAGGTCCAGCCGGCTGGTGGCAAACCCGGGCACATCACGCACCAGAATGGTTTGCTTGCCCAGGCTTTCAGCAAAGCGCCTGGCTTGGGCAATGGTCGCTTCGCTGGTGTGCGCGCCACGGATCAGTTCAACGAGTTGAAGCGACCACACTGGGTTGAAGAAATGCATGCCAATGAAGGTGGTGGGGTCATCCACTGACTGGGCCAGCAAGTCGATGGACATGGAGCTGGTGTTGGTGGCAATGAGCGAAGGCGTTTTGGCCACGATGCCATTGAGCACCATCTGTTTGAGGCTCAGGCGTTCGGGCACGCTCTCGATCACCAGGTCGAGTTGGTTGGGCAGTTGGTCTACGCCACTGACGCGGTGAATGCGCGCGAGCAGGGCTTGAGCCTGGCTTGGGTCCATCTTGCCCCGTTTGACGCCAGATTGCGCAGCGTGGAACAAGCTCGCCTGCATGGCGTTGGCGCGTGCGTCGTCGGGTTCGGCCACGTGCGTGTGCCAGCCTGCCGCCGCAAACACATAGGCAATGCCAACACCCATGGTGCCGCCACCCACCACACCCATGGCACAGTCCTGAATCTGAGATTGAACCGTGCTCATGCAGGGCGGTCCTTTTTGCTTCGCTTGGCAGTGGGGCGCTTGGCCTTGACCATGTTCAATGCCATGCCGGCCAGGTACTGAGCCACATCCTGCTTGCTCAAGCGGCCATTGGGGCGATACCAAACGGGTGCCCATCCCACCAGGCCACCAATGGCCAGAGCGGTCAGTGGCACATCCTCGATGGTGAATTCGCCAGCTTTGACGCCGGCCTCCAGCAAGCCAATGAGCTTGCGGTCAAAAGCGCGGCGCAAATTGTTGATGGCATCGCGGTCCACCTGCTTGAGCTCGGTCTCTTCGCGGCTGTAAATCACCGCATGGGCCTGGTTGTCGAGCACGGCAAGCAGAAATTCGCGCACGATGCGCTCTAGGCGTTCAGTCTGTGTGCCTTCCTCCACCAGGATGCGATTCAAGCCCTCATGCGCATGGCGAATGGCGCGGCTGCAAATCTCGGCCAGCAAGTCAGCCTTGGAGGAGAAATGGGCATAGATGAAGGGCTTGGTGACGTCCATGGCTTCAGCCACTTGTTCCAGCGTGGCCCGCTCGTAGCCCTGGCGGTAAAACAGCTCGACTGCCGCAGCCACGATGCGTTCACGCTTGAGGTGAGCCACTGCACCCCGGATGTCGTCGGGTATGTCCGCCCCATAGGCCGCACGAGCCTGAGGCGGTCGTCCTCGCCGCTTGGCCACCGCCGGCGCGCCCGTCTGAGTGGACGCCGACTTGGCGGTGGTGGTTTTGCGGCGACTTGCTGGTGCGTCAGCCATGGTGTCTCCCTGGGTGGTGATCGTTGAACTGCATCTTGGCGCTGAGCTGTTGTATGGTCATGTTCAAGCCCCAACGGGGGTAGGTTGGAGGTCTGCAGTGGCCACGCTGGTGGATTTGGCGCCTGCATTCACCGCTTGGCCGTGGAGTGCCAAAGGCTTGTCGCGCAGTTCAAAACCCTCATAGCCGTTTTCGGCGCACTTGTGCAGCAAACGCCTGTAGCCCCTGACGCCACCCGAGTAGGGCATGAAGACTCTGGGCTTGCCCGCGACCTCGGCACCGTTGTAGTAGGAATCAGCGGTGAGGTAGAGCGTTTCATGAGCGCGTGCATTGACGTGCGCCACCCAGGCCTGTTCGGCCATTTCGGTGACCTCCACTTCAGCCACGCCATGACGACCCATGTGGTCAATCATGTTGGCCAGCCAGTCGCTTTGTTCTTCAATGGACACCATCACATTCGAAAGCAGGGACGGACTGCCAGGTCCCACCAGCACAAACAGATTGGGAAAACCGCTGGTCCCAATGCCCAGCTGTGTCACCGGACCCGCAGACCATTTCTGCTTCAAGGTCATGCCATGGCGGCCAACGATCTCGGGTTTGAGCAAGGAGCCTGTGAAGGCATCAAAGCCGGTGGCAAAGATGATGATGTCGAATTCATGGTCTTTGTCCTGCGTGCGGATGCCTTTGGCAGTGAATTCCACGATAGGGAACTCCCGCACATCGGCCAGCTCCACGTTGTCGCGGTTGAAGGCCTGAAAGTAGCCGCTATCAACCGAGGGGCGTCTGGCGGCGAACGCATGATCGCGGGGGATCAACTTATCGCGCAACTCGGGCTTGTCAATGACAGATGCGATTTTTTTACGGATGAACTCGGCTGCCGTGTCGTTGGCGGCCTTGTTGAGCAAGATGTCGAAATAAGAGAGCGCAAAGCCAAACCCCAGGCGATGCCAGGCCGCCTCATAGACTTGGTCACGCTCCTCAGGCGTGGCCTCCAGAGCAGACTTCTTGCCTGGCGTGAAGCCAAGCCCCGTGGGTGAGTTCCAGGCCTGATCGCGTCGTTGGCGATAGTTGGCCTTGACCTGCCTGTCCTCTTCCGCCGAGATGGGGGCATTGGAGGCTGGCACGCTGTAGTTGGGCGTGCGCTGAAAGACGGTGAGGTGGGCGGCCTTCTGGGCAATCACCGGCGTCATTTGCATGCCCGATGAGCCCGTGCCAATGATGGCCACGCGCTTGCCCGTGAAGTCAACCGGCTCCTTGGGCCACACTGCACTGTGAATGACTTGACCGCCAAACCGGTTGAGACCGGGATAGTTGGGTGACTTGGGTGCCGAGAGCTGGCCCACCGCCATCAACAGGAATTGCGCAGACCATTGGCTTCCATCGCTGCACTGAATGCGCCAGCGGGCGGCTTTGGCATCGTATTGGGCGCGCAGTAGGGCGCATTGGAAGCGGATGTGCTTGCGCAGATCAAAGCGTTCAACCACATGGTTGATGTAGCGCAGGATCTCGGGTTGGGTGGCGTAGCGCTCGCTCCACACCCATTCCTGCTCCAGCTCCGCAGAAAAGCTGTAGGAGTAGTCGTAGCTCTCGACGTCGCAGCGTGCGCCGGGATAACCGTTGTGATACCAGACACCGCCCACATCGTCGCTGGCCTCGATGACCTGCACACTTTTGCCAAACCGGCGCAGGGCATGAAGCGCTCTGAGACCGCCAAACCCTGCACCCACCACCATCACATCAACGTTGTTCGATTCCATGCCAATCAATTCACAATTTGTTTTCTACTGAAAGGATTATTTAAATACCCGTGAGTAATTTAACTAAGTAATTTCCCTAGGTTGGCCTGGAAAAATGGCAAATCAGAACAGATTTCTATTTGAAATCAATGGCTTGTGAATGAGATTAAAAAATACCCAGGAGTACTTTGATGTGTGTTTTAAGGCGGTGTGCAACACCTCTGGGTGCGGGCTTAGCCTTGCTCCAGCCGCTTGGATTCGGGCATGAAAAAGCGCGCTCAGGGGCGCGCTGGTTTGAGCTTGGGACGTTGGCTCAGAAACTGCCAGGGTATGCACCACCGTCGAGGAGGATGTTTTGTCCATTGATGTAACTGGCGTGGGCGCTGCACAGAAACGCACACACGGCGCCAAATTCTTCGGCTGTCCCAAATCGATGAGCCGGGCTGGTGCGCCGCCTGGCTTGGATCACATGATCGAGGGTGTCGCCAGACTGAGTTGCCCACTGCACCAGCGTTTTTTGCAGGCGTTCGGTATCAAACATGCCGGGCAGCATGTTGTTGATGGTGACGTTTCTGGATGCAAATTCCGAGTTGCGTGAAAGGCCCGCCACAAAACCTGTCAGCCCTGAGCGTGCGCCATTGCTCAGGCCGAGGATGTCGATGGGCGCTTTCACCGACATGGAGGTGATGTTGATGATGCGCCCAAAGCCACGCTCTGCCATGGGGCCAATGACTTCTTTGATGAGTTCGATGGGGGTGAGCATGTTCAGATCGAGCGCGGCCAGCCAGGTGTCACGGTCCCATTGTCGAAAGTCGCCGGGTGGTGGGCCACCTGCATTGTTGACCAGGATGTCGACCTGAGGGCAAGCCGCTAGCGCCTGGGCTCGTGACGGAGCTTGACCAATGTCCCCCGCTACTGCGCGCACCTGAACCTGAGGGTTGATTTGGCGCAACTCGGCTGCGGTCTTTTGCAAAGCCTCGTCGCCACGCGCTGTGATGACCACGTTCACACCCTCACGCACCAAGGCCTGCGCACAGCCCTTGCCCAGACCTTTGCTTGCTGCGCATACCAGTGCCCACTTTCCCTGAATTACCAAATCCATGATCTGCTCCTTTTGTTGACACCAGCCCAGGACCTTGCATCACGTTGCTCGAGCCTAGGGAGAACCTCAATGCGTGGGGTCGGTGTCTTGCTTGACACACGACATGACACCGCTTAAATTCACCGAAATCATTTAAAACGATTTCGGTCTTTCAATTCTCAGTGAAGTTGCCGCCTCTTGGCAACCCGCCACCATCAAGGTTTTTCATGATGACAAACGGTCTGCGTGACGCGAAGGTGATCGACTTCCATGCTCACATGGTGCTTGAAGAGACCATGGGTGCTGCAGGTGCGTTTGGTCCCTGGTTGGGCAAAGAGGAGGACGGGACCCCTTTTTTCCAGATTGGCACCACTTATCGCTTGCGCGGGGTGCGCTATGTGGACAGTCCCTTCATGCGGGTTGATTTGCGCTTGAAGCGCATGCAAGAACGGGGCATCGATTTCCAGGTGGTGTCACCCAATCCGTTGACCTATTTCCATTTCATTCCTGCACCCGAAGCCATTGGGTTTTGCAAGGCACACAACGATGCCATGGCGCGTGCAATTGCACCTCACCCAGATCACTTGGCTGGGCTGGCGGCTTTGCCAATTCAGGCCCCTCAAGCCGCCGCAGACGAACTGGAGCGAGCAGTCAAGGACTTGGGCTTCCTCGGTGCGGCCTTTGGCACCGACTCACCATTGCAGCTGGATGACCCCGCGCTGGATGTCTTGTATGCCAGGGCTCAAACCCTGAATGTGCCCATCTACATTCACCCCGGACCCGCAGGCATTGATGGACCTAAGGGCGACCCTGCCTTGAAGCGGTTTGATCTGGACATCATTTCGGGGTTTGCTGCCCAGGAGACCCTGGCGGTGGCCACACTCATTTACGGTGGCGTTCTGGACCGTCATCCGAAATTGGACTTGTGCATCAGCCACGGTGGCGGAGCGACCGCCTTGTTGATGGGGCGCATGGCGCGCGGCGCACGCAAGCGGCCGTGGTCACCCAGCCATCTGCGGCCTGAAGGTGAATTCGAGGCGCGCCTCCAGCGTTTGTGGTTTGACACCCATGTGGAGCATCCACAGGTGCTGGAACTCCTGAGCGCCGTCGTTGGCGAAGACCACTTGGTTTATGGCACCAACTTTGCCGGTTGGGATGAGCCCGATGCCGCTGGCGCACCCAGCCGCCATCATGCCGAGTTGGACCAATCCATGCTGTCGCGCAACGCACGTCGCTTGCTTCGTGTCACAGGCCATGTCTAGTGGGAGATCTTCAATGAGCAGCTATTTGTTTCAGAACGGCGCGGTGATCAATGGCGCTGGTGACCCCATTCAAACCACATCGGTCCTGGTCGAGGGGGATCGCATCACCCATCTGGGCGCACAGGCCGATGACCGTGCTAGGCACCTCTTGGAGGTTCAACGCATCGACTTGAGCGGCAAAATCCTCATGCCTGGACTCATCGATGCCCATTGCCACTTGTCCTTCGATGACGCCAGCTCCAACCCCGAAATCTTTTT
>RGCL01000046.1 GCA_009919175.1 Betaproteobacteria bacterium | reverse complement strand
TGGCCCTGGTGGTTCCACCGGGCGACAGCACCATGAAAGGCTTTGTCGATCTTCAGGTCGAGCTTGTGTTGCCGTGCAAGTTGATCGATCCACCAGAAGCCGACGTTGTGTCGGGTTTGCGTGTATTCATTGCCAGGATTGCCCAGGCCAACCAGTAACTTGATCATGCCTGGATTATCGGGCGGGGTTCAGACCTCGAGCCTTCATTGGACATAAAAAAGCCCGCCTAAGCGGGCTTGTGAAGTGACTGAGCCCTGAGACTCATTTCTTCTCGGGTGCTGCTGCGGCAGGCGCGGCAGCGGGCGCGGCTTCTTCAGCAGCAGCCGTCACGACAGACACCACCACAGGGTTGGCATGTCCATGGACCACAGCGGACACCCCTTTGGGCAGTTTCAGATCATTGACATGCAAGGAGGTTCCCTTTTTCAGCTCACTGAGGTCCACCGCGATGAATTCGGGCAGGTCGGCGGGCAGGCAAGAGATGTCCAGCTCGTTGGCAACGATGTTGATCAAGCACTTGTCCAGCTTGACGGCCTGAGAATTTTCCTGGCCGCTGAAGTGCAGGGGCACCTTCATGTGCAAAGGCTTGTTGGCATCCACACGCTGGAAGTCCACGTGCAGGATCAGGGGCTTGAAGGGATGGTATTGCACATCGCGCAGCAGCACCTGGCTGGATTTGCCATTGAGTTCCATGTCGAGGATGGAAGAGTGGAAGGCCTCTTTCTTGAGGGCATGCCACAGTGCGTTGTGGTCCAGCTCAATGGTTTGAGGGGTGTGCTCACCACCGTAAACGATGCCGGGCGCACGTCCCGAGTTGCGCAGACGGCGGCTCGCACCCGTTCCCTGCTTGGTACGCTCAAAGGCGACAAATTTCATGTTGACACTCCAGATGGGCATAGACCGCGACCAGTCCATGCTTGGTTATAAAAGGCCTCGAATACAAGGCCCACACAATGAACTCGGATCAAAAGAGTTGATCTTGCTCCGAGAACAAACTGAGAACGGACTCGCCTTTGGCAATCCGTTGAATGGTTTCAGCGATGAGGGGAGCCACCGAGAGTTGGCGGATCTTGTTGCTGCTCAAAGCCACATCGCTCAAGGGGATGGTGTTGGTCACCACAACTTCGTCGAGCGCTTCGCCCTTGTTGATGCGGTCCAGTGCTGGACCAGAAAAGATGGGATGCGTGCAATAAGCGTAGACCTTTTTAGCGCCACGTTGCTTGAGCACTTCGGCTGCCTTGACCAGGGTGCCAGCGGTGTCAATCATGTCGTCCATGATCACGCAATTGCGGCCGTCGATTTCGCCAATGACATGCATGACCTCGGACTCATTGGCACGGGGGCGGCGCTTGTCAATGATGGCCAGGTCACAGTTGAGCTGTTTGGCCAAGGCGCGCGCGCGCACAACGCCACCCACATCGGGGGAGACCACGGTCACGTTCTCGTAATTCTGGCGGCGCAAGTCACCCAACAGAACCGGGGAAGCGTAGATGTTGTCGACCGGCATGTCGAAGAAGCCCTGGATTTGGTCAGCGTGCAAATCCATGGTGAGCACGCTGTTGACGCCCACCGTTTGCAGCAGGTTGGCAATCACCTTGGCCGAGATGGGCACGCGAGAGGAGCGGGGGCGGCGATCCTGACGCGCATAACCAAAGTAGGGGATCACCGCACAAATGCGCTCAGCCGAGGCGCGGCGCAAGGCATCCACCATGATGAGAAGTTCCATCAGGTTTTCGTTAGTGGGTGCACAGGTGGATTGGACGATGAAGACGTCACGGTTGCGAACGTTTTGATGCAACTCGACCGTGACCTCACCATCTGAAAAGCGCCCAACGGTCGCAGCACCCAACTGGGTGTCCAGGTGCCCGGCAATTTCTTTGGCCAACTGGGGGTTGGCGTTGCCAGTGAAAACGACAAAGTCAGAACTGGACATGAGCGGTCTCTAAGGATTTTGGCAGGGGAGGAAGGACTCGAACCCTCGCATGCCGGAATCAAAATCCGGTGCCTTAACCAACTTGGCGACTCCCCTACGTGAAAACGGCAAGCCGTTTTCGAAAACTTTCCTTTAAACCCATGTCGCAAGAGGATGGGCCTCAAGGCTGCAGCATTCCCGAATCAACCAGCCAGCAGGAGCGGTCAAACGCTCTTGATCGGGTTGCGCTGGTGCGAACACTGCGCTGCCCGAGCCGGTCATCCGGGGGGCTAACCCCTGCTTCCGAAACCACGCACAAGCGCGAGTGATGTCTGGGCACAGGTGTTCAGCCACAGGTTGAAGATCATTTCGACCGAAGCCAAAAGGCGCTTCAACAAAAGCCGAAATTGTAGCAGGATTGGTGTCCCGCCTGAGGTCAGGCGACTCAAAAATGGCCCGAGTAGGGACCCCCAATTCGGGTTTGAGAACCCAAAACCGCATGGGTTTGAGTGTCAATGGCGTGATTTTTTCGCCGATGCCCTCAACAAAGGCTGGGCCGGAATGCAAGAAGAAGGGCACATCGGCGCCCAGAGTCACGCCAATGCGTGCCAGCCTTTCCCTGTCCAGACCCAATTGCCAGAGGCGGTTGAGGCCCAGCAAGGTGGTGGCGGCATCGGACGAGCCGCCGCCCATGCCAGCCTCGGAAGGGATGGTTTTGTTCAGGTGGATGTGCACACCGAGCCGACACCCTGTCGCCAATTGAAGGGCTTTGGCTGCACGCACACACAAATCCTCGGTAGGCAGCGCGATGGCCTTGGCGCTGGATTCATCGGATCTGGAAATGCTGCCGTCACGTCGCAAGTCCAGGCTGATGCGGTCCATCCAGTTGATGGGCACAAAGACCGATTCGATCTGGTGGTAACCATTGGCCTGCCGCCCGGTGACATGCAGGAACAGATTGAGTTTGGCTGGTGCGGGCAGGTCGTAAATCATGATGGCGTCTGGCCTGGGCGTTCGTCCACCCAGATTCTGATTTGGACTTTGGGCGACTGCCGATGGGTGAGGCGGAGTTGTTGTACCCCCCTGCGCTCAATTTCCCAACTGGGCAGCGTAGCTTGGCTGTCTTGCAGCAGGTTGAACAGCATATGGGGTGACACCGGCACGCCAAGCCACCGCTGTCCCCATGACTCCAGGTTATGCAAAGACTGAACACGCCCGCCCTGGCTCAGGATCATGGTCTGAGGGGACCAGCTCAGCTCGGCCAGTGACTGCCCAAAAGGACTTTGAATCGACAGCCAGCCCTGAGTTGCATTGCCACCCAGTTCAAATTGCACCGTCTCGCTGCGGGGTTCGGGCTCGGGGTGTTGAATGGACAGCCTGCCCCGCCAAACCGGTTCTGCGATGTGAGGACGCTGGGGGGTGGCGCAGCCCACTATCAAGAGCCCCAAGCCCAACGCCACCACCCGGCGGCTCATCCCTGGAGGTGTGCTGGCGACACCAGGCTCAGCAAAGGGCGCGAAAGACTGTGACATCCCAGCTAAGGATCACTGACGGGTCAAACGATCCATGGTGGTTTTCAACACCACGTTATTGGGATTGAGTTTGAGCGAGTCTGCCCAAACGGCACGGGCTTGCTCGGATTGACCCAGACTCCACAGGACTTCGCCCAGATGCGCTGCGATCTCAGGGTCCGCCTGCTTGGCAAACGCCTGGCGCAACAAATCGAGGGCTTTTTGTGCATTGCCCATGCGGAATTCAACCCAGGCCAATGAATCCAGGATGTAGGCATCTTCTGGGCTGAGTTCAATGGCCTTGAGGATCAATGCTTTGGCTTCAGTCAATCGCACATTGCGATCGGCCAGGGCATAGCCCAGCGCGTTGTAGGCATGGGCAGAATCAGGCTTGAGTTGAATGACGCGCCGCAACAGTTGCTCGTACTCCTCCAGCTCCCCAAATTTTTCGATGGTCATGGCCAGGTCGTAAATCAACTCGGGATCATCGGGTTGAAGCGCCAAGGCCTTGCGCAGCTTCTCAGCCGCTTGTTTAAAGTCGTTGTGTGTCTTGAGCAATTGGGATTGCAACAGCCATTTCCGTCTCTGATCGTCCTTGTTCATGGCGGGCAATTTGTCCAGCCACTCCAGGCCAGCCTGTAGGCCTTGCAGCTCGACTTTGATCTTGGCGCGCTGTTGCTGCACGTCCCAGTACATGGAGCGATCATCGATTTGAGCCAGCCAGGCATCGGCTTGCTCGGGGCGTTTGTCCTGTGCGGCAATTTGAGCCAGCATCAGGCGAGCCTGAGACTGGCTGCGCGCGGCATCACTCCCGTCTTTGGCCAGTTTCAGGTAGCGCTCCAGGCTTGCGCGTGACGCCGCAAATTGCTGGGTTTCGAATTCAAGCCCACCTTTGATCAGCCAGGGCGTGTCCATTTCGGGGTGGAGCTTGGTGAGGTTTTGCAGTCGCTCCAGTGCCGTTGGGTACTGTTGCTGTCGGATCAGCCATTGCACATAAGCCAGATCAACGTGAGGCAAGGTGCCTTTGCTCAGCAACGACTTGAGCAGCGTTTCGGCGCCCGTGGTCTTGCGGTCGGTGAGGCTCGCCAAAATCATGCCCGTTTCAGTGTTGAGCTCGCCTTGTTCGACCAACTGCCTCGCATGAGACAAGGCCTGATCAGTTCGGTTGTCGCGCAACTCCAGCCAGGCCAGTGCGCGGCGAACAGCCGCGCTCGTTTCGGGCTGCAACAAATGGGGCTCCAGCACGTCCTGAGCGATTTGGCGCGCCAGGGTTTTCTGATTGGAGCGCCGCAGCGAATTGGAGAGTCGGTCAATGGCTTGCGCGCGCTGATCCTGGGGCGTTCGCTTGAGCAATTGCGTGAGGGGCTCTTTGAGCTCGTCCATCTTGTCCAGCGCCAACAGGATCATCACTGCGCGGTCGTATGCGTCCAGGGAGTCGGGGTTGGCCTTGATCCAGGTGCGAGATGCGAGCAAGGCATTCTGAGCCGAGCGACCCTTGAGGGCCATGGAGATGGCGCGGTCAAAGTGCACATCGCTGGGGTGGCGAAGGGCCAATTCAAAATAGGATTGAAAGGCTTGGTCCCAGCGCCCCGTGGCGGCTTCAAACTCCGCCATCAGGGCCGATTGGAAACCACGGCCGTCAAAGTTTTGAGGGACGGGTTTGGCAGCCTTGACCTCTTGGGCGAGGCTGGGCGTCGTCTCGGACGCGATCGAAATGGCCACGACAACGGGCAACCATCCGGCAATGCGCGTCAAAGAGCCTGCAAACTTTTGGGTGATCATGCAGACATGATAATCGGCCCGCAATCAAAGGGTACAAATGCCTGAATTACCTGAGGTCGAAGTCACACGCCAAGGCGTGGCCCCACACATACTGGGTCATCGCATCCAGTCAGTTCGTGTGGGCAAGCCCTTGCGCTGGCCTTTGGGCTGTTCACCAGACCATCTGGTGGGAGCCCGGATGCTGGACCTCAAGCGCAGAGGAAAGTACTTGCTACTGGAGCTCGATCGCGGCTGGCTCATGATCCACCTGGGGATGTCTGGATCGCTGCAATGGCGCACAGACCCCAGCGCGCCGGGTCCACATGATCACTTTGGTGTGGTCACGGACCACGGCGAGTTGAGGCTGCACGACCCCAGGCGATTTGGAGCGGTCATCCATGCGGCGTCGCTGGCCGATCCTCTGCCCGCCAAGCTGCTCTCGACATTGGGCGTTGAGCCTTTGGAGCCCATCGCCGACACCCCGGCGCTATTGCGGCAAATCAAGCAACGGCGCAGCCCCATCAAGCAAGCCTTGCTCGCTGGTGACTGGGTGGTGGGTGTAGGCAACATCTACGCCAGCGAGGCCTTGTTCCATGCGGGCATTCGGCCCACCACTGCGGCCAACCGCATCTCCATGGTGCGACTCCAGCGCCTGCTTGAGGCCATCCGCAAGGTCCTCGCCCAGGCCGTGCAACTGGGGGGCAGCAGCTTGCAAGACTTTGTGCATGCCGATGGGCATCTGGGGGACTTTCAGCATCACGCCATGGTGTACGGGCGCCAAGGCCAACCGTGCCGAGTGTGCGGTTCAAGCATCCAGAGGCTGGTCCAAGCCCAGCGCGCCAGCTATTACTGTCCAAAGTGCCAAAAGCCATGACTGACGCTCTCAGCTTTGCCGAGCGAGTGGTGCGTTGGCAGCGCCAACAGGGGCGACACCAACTGCCCTGGCAAAACCCCAGAACGCCATACCGGGTCTGGATCTCGGAAATCATGCTCCAGCAAACACAGGTCCAGACGGTGGTGTCGTATTTCAATGCCTTCATGCACCGGTTCCCGGATGTGAGGCAATTGGCTCAAGCCAGCGAAGACGATGTGCTCTCGGCCTGGAGCGGTTTGGGCTATTACAGTCGCGCGCGCAACCTGCACCGGTGCGCGCAAGACGTGGTGCAACTCTGGGGCGGCGAACTGCCCACCCGATCCGAAGACCTCGAGCGCTTGCCCGGCATAGGGCCTTCCACAGCGGCGGCGATTGCAGCCCTGTGCCATGGCGAGCGCATCTCCATCATGGACGGCAACGTGCAAAGGGTGCTCACCCGTTGGTTGGCGCATGCCGATGACTTGATCCTGGCCAGCTCGCGCAAGGCCTTGCAAACCCAGGCACAAGCCCTGCTCCCGACGGATGCCCAGTCCATGCAGCCCTACACCCAGGGCTTGATGGATCTGGGTGCGCTGGTTTGCAAACCCAAGCAGCCCGATTGCGAGGCATGCCCCTTGGGCAGTGATTGCCAGGCGCGTCGCTTGGGCAAGCCCTTGGACTATCCCGTGAAAACGCGAAAGCTCACCAGGCGATCTGAATCTTGGTGGTTGCTCTTGATGCAAACGCGGCAAGGGCAGTTGGGCCTGGTGCAAAGGCCCGCTGCGGGGGTGTGGGCGCGCCTGTGGAGCTTGCCCATGTTTGCCAGTGAGTCAGCGGCCATGGCCACATTGCCCAACGCATGTCTGCCGCATTTGGCCTGGCAACCTCCCCTCAAACATGTGCTCACCCATCGCGATTGGTGGCTCAATGTGGGCGTGGTGAGCTTGAGCCAACCCCTGGACATGGGCGGGCTGGTTTGGCTGGATCCGGATCAAGCCCTTCAGAGAGCCTTGCCCCAGCCCATCCGCGCCTGCATCCAGGGTTGGCAGGCGCGAGCCAAGTCTTAGGCGCGATGGGCTGATGCGCTGATCAAGCCTGAAGGTCGCGATGGCGGATCAGTGTTGGCCAATTGGCGCTGAACTTTTCATTGAGGGTTTTGGCGATGAACACCGAGCGGTGCTGGCCACCCGTACATCCCAATGCCACAGTGACGTAGCTGCGGTTGTTGTCATTGAGGGCGGGCAGCCATTGCTTCAAAAAGCCGTCGATGTCCTCGATCATCTTCAGCACCGGGGGTTGATCTTGCAACCAATGGGCAACGGGTGCATCCAGGCCGGTGAGTGGGCTTAATTCGGGTTCGTAATGCGGGTTGGGCAGCATGCGCACATCAAATACGTAGTCCGCATGCACAGGGATGCCCTTTTTGAAGGCAAAGGACTCAAACACCAGCGTCATGTTGGTGGACTGCACCTCCAGCAACTGCCTGATCTGCAGTTGCAGGGCAGTGCTTCGGCTGTGGGTGGTGTCGATCACCAAGGCCATGTCGCGCAGATCCCCAAGGAGCTGACGCTCGCGTTCAATCGATTCGCCCAGGTCCAGCGCATGGTCAAGGGGTTCGTTGCGGTTGTTGGACAGCGGGTGTTTGCGTCGCGTTTCGGAAAACCGCTTGATCAGGGTCTCGGTGCTGGCATCCAAAAACACCAGCCTGACTTGGCAGCCACTGGAGCGGATTTCAGGCAACAGCTTGGGCAACAAATGCAAGGTGCTGGCGCTTCGCACATCCACAGCGATGGCAATCCTGTCCATGCCTTGCGAGGGGCGGGTCTGCAAAAACGGCATCAACAAATTGGGGGGCAGGTTGTCGATGCAAAAAAAGCCCAGGTCTTCCAGGGCGTGCAGGGCAATGGTTTTCCCAGAGCCCGACATGCCGGTGATCAACACCAGCTCAAGCATGGGGCGACTCCATTTGGCCGCCGGGGGCTTTGAGCAGCGCGCGGGCATGGGCGAGGGTGGCAGATTCACCGTCGGCATTGCCCAGCATGCGCGCGATTTCGCGCACGCGCTCTTCATGCTCCACCTTCTGAATGTGGCTGTGCGTGCGCCCCTTTTGCGTGAGTTTGTTGACCACCCAGTGGTGATGGGCATGCGCTGCCACCTGGGGCAGGTGGGTGACCGACATCACCTGCCGGTCTTCGCCCAGGCGCGCCATCAATTGGCCCACCGTGTGGGCCACCACGCCCCCCACGCCCGAATCGATCTCGTCAAAAATCAGGGTGGGTGCATGGCCCAAACGGCTGGTCACCACGGCCACCGACAAGGCCACGCGCGAGAGTTCACCGCCCGAGGCCACTTTGGCCATGGGCTTGGGGGTCACGCCGGGATGCCCAGCCACGCAAAAGAGCACCTCTTCCAAGCCATTGGCGGTGGGCGTGTCCACGGGGTCGAGTTGCACCTCGAATCGTCCCCCAGACATGCCCAGGCCTTGCATCAGCTCTGTGACGGCCTTGGACAATTTGGGTGCAGCCTTCTTGCGCTGCGCACTCACCCCAGAGGCCTGATCCATGAAGGCGTGCTGCAAGCTGAGGGCGTGCTGTTCAAGTGCAGCCACATCGGTTTGGGCATCCAGGGCTGACAAGGCCTGCTTCCATTCCTGCCACAGTTCATGCAGGGTTTCGGGCGCACGCTTGAAGCGCCTGGCCAAGCCGTGCCACTGGGCGAGTCGCTCATCAAGGGCGGCCAGCGCATCGGGGTCCAGGTCGGACTTGCGCAACCAGCCGTTGAGATCGCGGCACAGGTCGGTGATTTGATCCTCGATGGCCGAGAGCTGCTGAGCCAGCGTCTCAAAAGAGGCCTCGATGTGCGATTGGCTGATCAAGGCCTGCCTGGCGCGATGAATGAAGCGCGCGGCGTGATCCTCGCCGCTATCCAGGGATTCCAGGGCATCGTTGGCCGCTTGCATGAGTTGTTGGGCATGGGCCAATCGGGTGTGGCGCTGGTTGAGCTCTTCCCACTCTCCAGCAGCTGGCGCGAGCACGTCAAGCTGCTGGATTTGCCACATCAGGCGATCGCGCTGTTCGTTGAGCTGGGTTTGATTGGCCAAGGCTTGTTGCCAGTGCGCATGCGCTTGCCGCCAGGCCTGCCAGGCCGTGCGCATGGGTTGGGTGTCGCAATGGGCATAGTTGTCCAGGAGTTGACGCACATCGTCGGGGCGAGTGAGGCCTTGCCAGGCATGCTGTCCATGGATGTCCACCAGCAAGTTGGCCAATTCCCTCAGGGCGCTCACATTGGCCGCGCTGCCATTGACCCAGCAACGTGTTTTGTTGCTGGCATCCAGCACCCGTTTGAGGCAGAGGACCTCTTCGATGGGGAAACCCTGTTCATCCAGCCATTGATTGACGGCCCGATGGGGTGAGCCAAATTCGGCCTGGACTTCCATGCGGTTGGCGCCCTCGCGCATCTGACCAGGGTCGGTGCGCCCACCCAGTAGCCATTGCAAGGCGTCGATCAGGATGGATTTGCCAGCGCCAGTTTCGCCAGTGAGCACCGAAAAGCCAGCATCGAAATCCACGTCCACCGATTCCACGATGACGAAATTTCGCAAGCTCAAGCGTTGCAGACTCATACGCCTCCTTCGTTCCAGTGAAGCTTTTTGCGCAGTGTGTCGAAAAACGTCAGCCCTTTGGGGTGAAGCAATCGGGCCTCATGGGGTGATTTGCGCACCACAATTTTGTCGCCCATGAGCAGTGAGGCGAGCGACTGCATGTCGAAATTCGCGCTGGCATCGCGCCCACCAACCAACTCCACACTGATGGTGGTGGCATTGGACAGCACCAGGGGTCGGTTCGACAGCGTGTGCGGTGCAATGGGTGCCATGACCCAACCGGCCACCGAGGGTTGAAGCACCGGACCACCCGCAGAGAGGGAATAGGCGGTGGAGCCCGTGGGTGTGGCGATGATGAGGCCATCGGCGCGTTGGTTGGCCACGAAGTGCCCATCCACCTCGATGCGGAACTCCACCATGCCGGACGTCCCCCCCCGGTTGACGACCACATCGTTGAGCGCCAGCGCCTGGAAGATGCATCGCCCATCGCGCCAGACCTCAGCCTGGATCATGCTGCGGCGCTCCTCGTCGAATTGGCCATCAAGCATGGGGCTGAGGGTTTCCACCATGCGCTGGAGCGGGATGTCGGTCATGAACCCCAGGCGGCCCTGGTTGATGCCGATCAGGGGCACGCCCATGGGCGCCAGGCGGCGACCGTGGCTGAGCATGGTGCCGTCGCCGCCAATGATCAAGGCGAGGTCACAGGTCTTGCCAATCTCCTCTAGACTCAGCACGGGGAAATCGGACAAGTTGCAATGGTCAGCGGTCTCGCGCTCCAAAAAGACATCTGCCCCTTTGTTGTGCAAGCATTCGCTGAGTTGAAGCAAGACATCGCGCGTGCTGGCCGCCACGGAGGCCGTGGGGGGTTGATGGGTTCTGCCAAGAAGGGCAATTCGCTCAAAGCGTGATTTCATGTCCAAATTACATCATTAAAATGCGCCACAAGGTGAGACATGCTGGATGACCGCGCCAAGTACCTCTTGAAAACCCTGGTCGAGCGATACATCGCCGATGGCCAGCCTGTGGGTTCGCGTACCTTGTCCAAAGCCCAAGGGATTGAACTTTCCCCGGCCACCATCCGCAACGTCATGTCTGACCTCGAGGAGCTGGGCCTCATTGCAAGCCCGCACACCTCGGCAGGTCGCATCCCCACAGCCAAGGGCTACCATCTTCCGTCACATTGAATTCCTGTTGCTCTCGCCGCGTCGCGTCTTGCTGATCATCGTCGCTCCCGACGGTGACGTGCAAAACCGCATCATTCACCTCGAGCAGGATGTCACCAGCGATCAGTTGGTTCAGGCCTCCAACTACCTCAACGAGCACTTTGCAGGCCAGACCCTGGATCTTGTGCGCGAAGCCCTCAAGGGTGAAATGGAATCCCTCCGGGGCGAAATTGCCACCCTCATGCATGCGGCGGTCCAAGCCCAGGACCACTCAGATCAGCCCGAAGAAGAGGTGGTCATCAGTGGCGAGCGCAATCTCTTGTCAGTGATGGACTTCGCCACCGACATGAGCAATTTGCGCCGGGCATTTGATTTGTTCGAGCAAAAAGCCCAGCTGCTGCGCTTGCTCGATGTGTCTTCACGTGCCGATGGCGTGCGCATCTTCATTGGGGGCGAAAGCCAGGTTGTGCCCATCGAGGACCTATCGGTGGTGAGTGCACCTTATGAGGTCGATGGCCAGGTGGTGGGCACCCTCGCGGTGGTGGGGCCTACCCGAATGCACTATGACCGCATGATCCAGATCGTGGACATCACCGCCAAACTGGTGAGCAATGCCTTGAGCCAAAAGTGAGCCCAGCCCGAGAGGGTTTTGCCTGCTTCGCCTTGCGTCAACCCCCCTTAGCTTCGCGACTTCGCGGGGGTCTTTAACCCTCCAGCTCCGGATTGACCAGCCACTCGCGCCCCTTGAGCATGGCGGACCAATACACGGGCGGCAACAGGCGCTCCTTGAGCAACCAGGCCAGACGGGAGGGCTTTTTGCCATTGATCAGCCAGGTTGGGAACGTGGGGGCCAATTTGCCCTCGTAAAGGAACTCGGCCAGCACCACCTTGCCCCGTTCTACGGTGAAGGGGCAGGAGCCATATCCGTTGTACTTGGCCTTGCCCTTGCTGCGACCCAGCGCCACCATGACGTTGTGGGCCACCACCGGCGCCTGGGCGCGTGCTGCAGCCGCTGTTTTGGAGTTGGGTGAGTTGCCCACATCACCCAGGGCATGCACATTGGCATAGACCTTGTGCTGCAAGGTCTGCGCATCCACGTCCACCCAGCCCGCCGCATCGGCCAGGGGGCTGTGGCGAACAAAATCCGGTGCTGTCTGTGGGGGCACCACATGGAGGAGGTCAAAGCGGCGCGTGATGGTTTGCGCTTGACCCTGTGCATCCACCGTAGCAAAAGTGGCCTCCTGCGCGGGACCGTTCACTGCGACCAATCGCTCTTGAAGTCTGAGGTCAATGCCATACGCCTGGATATAAGACATGAGCGCCGGCACATAGTCGGGCACATGAAACAACACACCCGCAGCAGAACAGTAATGGATGTCCATCTGCTGCAAGACCCCCTTGCTACGCCAGTGATCAGCGGCCAAGTACATGGCCTTTTGGGCAGCGCCTGCGCATTTGAAGGGGGGGAGGGGTTGGGTGAACAGTGCCGTGCCACGCTGGAGCCCCTGCACCAATTGCCAGGTGTAAGGTGCCAAGTCAAAGCGGTAGTTGGAGGTCACACCATGTTGCCCGAGGGTCTGGGCCAAGCCGGGGATCGCGTTCCAGTCGAGTTTCAATCCCGCAGCCACGATGAGTTGCTTGTATTGCACGAGCCGGCAACCTTCAAGCACCAGGCGGTTGGACTGGGGCTCAAACGCGGCAACGGCGGATTTGATCCAGCGCACTCCAGCGGGCAAGACACTGGCCATGGAGCGGGCGGTGTCTTGTGCCTGGAACACGCCTGCGCTCACCAGAGTCCAGCCCGGCTGGTAATAGTGCACCTCGGCTGGCTCGATGATGGCAATGTCGACATTGGGGTCACGGCTGAGCAGGCTGGCCGCAACGGCAATGCCCGCTGCACCGCCGCCGACGATGACCACATCATGCTCCGCATCCACGGTGTCGTTGGGGGTGAGCCCGCCGTTCAACAGGCGGCGAATGAGACCCCGCATGTCAAAACCAGCTTTGGCCGCGCGATCAATGATGTCGGTCGGGCTCAGTACATTGGCTTGCGACAAGGCCCACATGGTGGTGGAGCGGGTTCCCGTTCTGCAATAGGCCAGAACGGGGCCGGGCAGGGTGCGGAGCAACTCTCCAAATTCCGTGCCGTGGCCATCGAGAACCTTGCCGGTGTCGGCAGGCAGGAAACGGAAAGCCATGCCATGCGCCGCACATGCGGCCTGGATTTCCTGGTGAGAGGGCTGATCGGGACTTTCTCCATCGGGCCGATTACAGATGACCGACTTGAAGCCTGCTTGCGCGACGAGCGATACCTCGTGCAATTGGATTTGCGCCGCGACGCTCAGAGCGTCATTGATTTTTTTAAGGTCCATGGCAACACCAAACGGGTCAATTCAAGGGCGGACTTCAGATGGTTCTCACCGCTTTCACGGCCTCATTATCCAGTTCTTGCAAGAGCGGACCTTAGAATCCTGACCACGGGCCTCTAGCTCATGTTGGTTAGAGCAGCGGACTTGATCGGGCACCCCCTAAAACCCTCGTGGTCATGGGGATGCGCATTCGGGTTGCAGGTGGGCAAGTTCACTCTGCCTGCCTGTAGAACCACTCAAATTCGGGGAAGCCTCTGCCTTTGTGCGTGGTGATCCCGAGCCAAGCCTTCGCAGTTTTTCGCTGCGCAAGGAAGGTGTAGAGACTGTACGGGTGGGTCGTAAAGACAAGAGACAGTCCAGACCACGAACTGGAAACAGGCAGCGAAAGCTGTGGTGGTACGCATAATCCGTTGGTGCTGGGTTCGACTCCCAGGGGGCCCACCACACTGCGATCAGGGTTGTTCGCTGGATGCGCATCAAGCTAGGGTAAATCGCTATTGGCCCGGCAAACGCTGGAGATGCGCCGGGATCAATAATTCCAGCTTCCAATTTCTCTCAAATCTGGAGCTATCAATGATTTCGATCCCATCACGTTGGCGTCTTGCAGGATTGGCCGCCCTGGCCTCAGTCATGTCATTCCAAGCCCAAGCGGCTTATCCAGATAAACCGGTGACCCTGCTGGTGCCCTTCGCGGCCGGTGGTCCCACCGACATCGTGGCTCGTGCCCTGGCTTCTTCCATGGAGAAAAGCCTGGGTCAAACCGTTATCGTTGAAAACAAGCCTTCCGCTGGCGGTGTGGTTGCACCCGGCGAAGTGGCTCGCTCCGCCCCCGACGGCTACAAGATCCTCATCCATCACCTGGGCATGGCCACAGCGCCCTCGCTGTATCGCAAGCTGGCCTATAAACCCACCGAGGATTTTGTTCATCTGGGCCTCATCAATGCCGTGCCCATGACCTTACTGGGCAAGCCCAACTTCCCTGCCAACAACATGGCTGAGGCGGTCAAGTACATCCAAGCCAATGCCAAGACCATCAACCTGGCCAATGCCGGGTTGGGGGCTGCTTCCCATTTGTGTGGGCTGATGTTCATGTCCCTCATCAACACCGACCTCACCACCGTGCCCTACAAAGGGACTGCGCCCGCCATGACGGACCTCATGGGTGGCCAGACCGATTTGCTGTGCGACCAGACCACGGCCACGATCCCGCACATCAAGGGCGGCAAGATCAAGGTGTTTGCCGTGACCTCGCCCCAGCGCATCGAGGCCATCAAAGAAGTGCCCACGGCCGCTGAAGCCGGCCTCAAGGGCTTTGAATTGAGCATCTGGCACGGCTTGTATGCCCCCAAAGGCCTGCCCCCTGACATCGCCAAAAAACTCAACGACAGCCTTCGCGCCGCCATGAAGGACGAGAACTTCAGAAAGCGCATGATTGAACTGGGCTCAGTCATGTTCCCCGAGAACCAGCTCACGCCTGAGGCGCACCTGAGCTTTTTGAAGAGCGAAACCGACCGTTGGGGCAAGCTGATCGTCAAGGCGGGTCAATTCGCGGATTGACGCGTTTGGGGTGAGGCCAGGCCGTTGTTACACTGAATCATGATTTTGATCACGGGCGGCGCTGGCTTCATCGGCGGAAATTTTGTGTTGGACTGGGTGGGCTTGAACAACGAGCCCGTTGTCAACCTCGACAAGCTCACCTACGCAGGCAATCTGCAAACCCTGCAGTCATTGCAGGGTCATCCCCTTCACCATTTTGTTCAAGGCGACATTGCTGATCGCTCGCTGGTCAGCGCCTTGTTGGCCGAGCATCGGCCTCGCGCCATCGTTCACTTCGCAGCTGAAAGTCATGTGGATCGCTCCATCCATGGTCCTGGTGAATTCATTCAGACCAACATCATCGGGACTTACAACCTGCTCGAATGCGCCAGGGCCTATTGGTCAAGTTTGCCCAGCTCGGAGCAAGCTGCATTTCGATTCCTCCATGTCTCCACCGACGAGGTCTATGGCAGTCTTGCACCCGGCGACCCCGCCTTCAGTGAATCGAATGCCTATGAGCCCAACAGCCCTTACTCGGCCAGCAAGGCGGCCAGTGATCACCTGGTGAGGGCATGGCACCACACCTATGGCTTGCCCGTGCTCACCACCAACTGCTCGAACAACTACGGTCCTTTCCATTTCCCCGAAAAACTCATTCCGCTCATGATTGTCAACGCCCTGGCAGGGAAGCCCTTGCCGGTCTATGGCGATGGCCAGCAAGTGCGCGACTGGTTGTACGTGAAGGACCATTGCAGTGCCATTCGGCGCGTGCTCGAGGCCGGCCGACTGGGGGAAACCTACAACGTGGGCGGCTGGAATGAACAAACCAACCTTGACATCGTCACCCGCATTTGCGCCTTGCTCGACGAGCTGAGTCCATCTGCCGATGGCAAACCCTATGCCAGCCTGATCACCCATGTGGCCGATCGTCCAGGCCATGATCGCCGCTATGCCATCGATGCGCGCAAGATCCAGCGTGAACTGGGATGGCTGCCCGCCGAGACCTTCAAGACGGGGTTGCGCAAAACCGTGGCCTGGTACCTGGACAACACCGATTGGGTGCGCAACGTGCAGTCCGGCTCATATCGAGACTGGGTGCAAAAGAATTACGCTGAGCGGCAGGCATGAACATCGTCTTGCTGGGTCAAAACGGGCAAGTGGGCTGGGAGCTCCAGCGCAGCCTGTCGGTGTTGGGTTCGCTCCAGGCTCTGGACCGACACAGCCAGCCGTGTGGAGACCTGAGCCAGCCCGAAGCCTTGCATGACCACCTCCTGCGCTTGCAGCCCGATGTGATCGTCAATGCGGCTGCCTACACCGCAGTGGACCAGGCCCAAGCCGAGCCCGAACTCGCCAGGCTCATCAATGCCGCAGCGCCCGCCGCCATGGCTCGCGCCGCACGCGCACTGGGCGCCACGCTGGTGCATTACTCGAGCGACTATGTCTTCAACGGGCAGGGGACGCGTGCATGGCGTGAGAGCGATGCCGTGGCGCCTTTGAATGTGTATGGACAAACCAAGCGCGAGGGAGAAGAGGCCATCCTGTCATCGGGCTGTGATCACCTGATCCTGAGGACCAGCTGGGTTCATGCCGTGAGGGGGCACAACTTCGCGCACACCATGCTGCGCCTCGCCCAAGAGCGTGACCAACTCAAGGTGATCCATGACCAATGGGGTGCGCCCACCTCCGCCGAACTCATTGCCGACGTGACTGCCCAGGTTTTGCGCCAATGTCAGGTCAATGCCAAACCCAAAGGGCTCTATCACCTGGTTGCGGGCGGCGAAACCACCTGGCATGGCTATGCCTGCCACCTCATCGAACAGGCGAGGCTGCTCAGGCCAGACCTGCCGTGGCGAGTCCAGGAGATCCTGCCCGTGCCCAGCTCGGCCTATCCCACGGTGGCCCAGCGGCCCCACAATTCACGCCTGGACACGAGCCAACTTCAGCAGGTCTTTGGCCTTGTCTTGCCCGATTGGCGGGTTGGTGTGGACCGCATGTTGAATGAAACGCTTCTGAGGGGTTGAGATGATCAAGCGCAAAGGCATTGTGTTGGCGGGAGGTTCAGGCACCCGCCTTCATCCGGCCACGTTGGCGGTGTCCAAACAGTTGCTGCCGGTTTATGACAAGCCCATGGTGTACTACCCGCTCACCACGCTCATGCTCTCGGGCATCCGTGATGTCTTGCTCATCTCCACGCCCCAGGACACCCCCCGGTTTGAGCAACTCCTGGGCGACGGCAGCCAGTGGGGCATGAACATCCAGTATGCCGTTCAGCCCAGCCCCGATGGCTTGGCCCAGGCTTTTCTGATTGGCGAGGCGTTCATCGCCAACGATCACAGCGCCCTGGTGTTGGGCGACAACATTTACTACGGCCACGACTTCCAGCCCTTGCTCAGAGCTGCGCACGATCAGGCCACAGGTGCGACGGTCTTTGCCTATCACGTGGCCGACCCTGAACGATACGGCGTGGTGGCTTTTGATGCCCAGGGCAAGGCCACCAGCATTGAAGAAAAACCCATCAAGCCCAAGAGCTCCTACGCGGTCACAGGGCTTTACTTTTACGATCCACAGGTCATCGACATGGCCAAATCGGTCAAACCCAGTGCCCGCGGTGAGTTGGAGATCACCTCCGTGAACCAGGCTTATCTGGAGCAAGGCTCGCTCAAGGTGCAAATCATGGGTCGTGGCTACGCTTGGCTCGACACCGGCACCCACGACAGCCTCATGGATGCTGGCCAATACATTGCCACCCTGGAGCGTCGCCAGGGCTTGAAGGTGGCCTGTCCGGAAGAAATTGCCTGGCGAGCCGGCTGGATCAACGATACCCAGCTCGAGGCCTTGGCCACCCCTTTGGCCAAGAGTGGCTACGGGCAATACCTGCTCAAACTCCTCAAAGAGGGCATGCATCCATGAATATGCAACGCCTGGCCTTGCCCGAGGTCTTGTCCATCACTCCCAAGGTGTTCGCAGATGGACGAGGCTTTTTCTTTGAAAGCTTCAACCAGAAAGGCTTTGACCAGGCCACGGGCTTGCAGATGCCCTTCGTTCAGGACAACCACAGCCGATCAACCCGGGGCGTGCTCAGGGGCTTGCACTACCAGCTCCCACCCCACGCACAAGGCAAGCTGGTGAGGGTGGTGCAGGGCGCGGTGTTTGACGTGGCGATTGACGTGCGCAAAAGTTCACCGCGCTTTGGGCAATGGGTGGGCCTGGAATTGAGTGCCGAGAACAAGCAGCAGATCTGGGTTCCACCGGGCTTTGCTCATGGCTTCCTCACGCTCACCGAAACCGCCGAGGTGCTCTACAAAACCACGGACTTTTATGCGCCGGCCTGTGAACGATGCATTGCCTGGGATGACCCCAGCCTGGGCATCGAGTGGCCGCAACTGGACCTGGCGCCAGTCTTGTCTGCCAAGGATCAGTTGGGCTTGCCTTTGAGTCAGGCCGAGGTATTTGACTGAGGCGGCCAGGGGCTCAGTGGCTGGCTTGAGCCACCACGGCATCGGGTTTGAAGCGCCTCAGCAGCGCCATCATGTCGGCCTCGATGCGCTGCAAGGCCTGGGCATGATGACCTTCAAAGCGCAGCACCAGCACAGGCGTGGTGTTGGATGCGCGGATGAGACCAAAGCCATCGTCCCAGTCGATGCGGACCCCATCGATGGTGTTGGCCACCGGGTGGTGTTCAGGGCAGGGCAGAGGGGTTTGGGCCTCTTGCACCCAGGCCTGAAGGGCTGCGCTCACCTGATGCGGTTCGCCTTCTGCACATGGCACATTCAACTCGGGCGTCGAATGGGAGCTGGGCAAGGCATTGAGCACGGCATTGGCATCGGGTGAACGGCTGAGGATTTCCAGCAAACGGCAACCTGCATACGTGCCATCGTCAAAACCAAACCAGCGGTCCTTGAAAAAAATATGGCCACTCATCTCGCCGCCCAGTGGCGAATGCAGCTCTTTCATCCTGGCCTTGATGAGCGAATGACCGGTCTTGTACATCGTGGGCTCACCTCCCGACTCGCGGATGCTGGGGGCGAGTCGTTGCGAGCACTTCACATCAAACAGGATGGGCGCGCCGGGATGGCGGGTGAGCACATCCTGGGCAAAGAGCATCATCTGCCGATCAGGAAAGATGTTGTCGCCGCCCTGGGTGACGATGCCCAGGCGATCGCCGTCGCCATCAAAGGCCAGACCCAACTCTGCCCCACTGGTTCGCAAGGCCGCCATGAGGTCTTGTAGGTTTTCAGGCTTGCTGGGGTCAGGGTGGTGGTTGGGGAATTCACCATCGACCTCGGAGAACAACTCGACCACGTCGCAGCCCAGTGCACGAAAAACCGTGGGCGCTGTGGCGCCCGCCACCCCGTTGCCGCTGTCGATCACCACCTTCATGGGGCGAGCCAGGCGCACGTCTGCCACGATGGTCTTGAGATAGTCCTCAAACACGTCGGCTTGCCTCACCCGCCCACCTGGTTTGTCGATCCAGCTTTGGGCCTGCATCATTTGGCGCAGGCGCTGGATTTCCTCGCCAAAGATGGCACGCCCCCCCACCACCATCTTGAAGCCGTTGTAGTCCCGGGGGTTGTGGCTGCCGGTGATTTGAATGCCGCTTTTGCACAAGGTGCTGGCTGCAAAGTACAGCATGGGCGTGGTCACCATGCCCACATCAATCACAGCGATGCCTGAGGCCATGAGGCCATCGATCAGGGCTTTGGCCAATTCGGGTCCGCTCAGGCGGCCATCGCGACCCACCGCCACCGTGTGCTCGCCATGCATGAGGGCATGGGTGCCAAAGGCGCGCCCCAGTGCATGGGCCACTTGCGCGTTGAGGGTGGCGGGCACAACGCCCCGAATGTCATAGGCTTTGAACAGGGAAGCTGAGATGGGCATGGCTGGAATAAACTGCGTTTTTTAAAAATGTGAGTCCAGGGGCGCATCCTACAAGCTTGGGATGACACCGCCACTTGCATGGCTTGGAGTCATCGATGTCGATTCTCGTTCCCGTCATTCTCTCGGGTGGCAGTGGGTCCCGCCTTTGGCCCTTGTCCCGTTCAATGCGCCCCAAGCAATTCCTCGGGATCACGACCGACGAGTCCTTGTTCCAGCTCACACTCCATCGCATCCAGCACCTGGGCGGCACGCAGCCCCTTTCCCCGTTGATCGTGACCAACGAAGACCATCGTTTCCTGGTGGGCGAACAATGCCGCGTGGCGGGCGTGCAGCCTGGGGGCATCCTGCTCGAACCCATGGCCAGGAATACAGCGCCCGCGATTGCCGTGGCCGCATGGGCGGCCTTGGCCCAGCACCCCGGACAAGACCCCGTGCTGCTGGTTCTGCCCTCAGACCACCTCATTGCCGACACCCCCGCTTTTGTGCGGGCGGTCGCTGTGGGTCAGCAAGCTGCCGAGCAAGGCCAGTTGGTCACCTTTGGCATCGTGCCCACCCATCCCGAAACGGGATATGGCTACATCCAGGCTCAATCGGCGCTCATGCCAGATGCGGCCACGCCGGTGGTTCAGTTTTGTGAAAAGCCCAATCTCGACACAGCCAAGGCCTTTCTCAAAGCGGGCAACTACACCTGGAACAGTGGCATGTTCCTCTTCAAAGCCTCGGTGTTTCTGCAAGAGTTGCTCGCTCACCAGCCCGCGATGCATGAGGCGTGTGAGGCGGCCTGGGCAAGCGCCAAACAAGACCTGGAATTCACTCGCCTCCAGGCCAGTACCTTTGAATCTTGTGCTTCGCTGAGCGTGGACTACGCCGTCATGGAAAAGACCCTCAAGGCGTCGGTGGTGCCGCTGGATGCGGGCTGGAGTGATGTGGGTGCCTGGTCAGCCGTGTGGGAGGTCTTGCCCCACGATGCCCAAGGCAATTGCGCACGGGGTGATGTGATGTTTGAGGGTAGCCGCAACTCCTATGTGCACGCCCAAGAGCGCCTGGTGGCCTTGTGCGGGGTGGAGGACCTGGTGGTCATCGAAACCAAGGATGCCGTGCTGGTCGCCCACAAGGACAAAGCCCAGGACGTGAAAAAAATCGTCGACGCCCTCAAGGCCCAAGGCCGTGCCGAGGTGGACCAGCATCGGGAAGTGTTCAGACCCTGGGGCTCCTATGACGCCATCGACCAGGGCGAGCGATTCCAGGTCAAGCGCATCGTGGTTCACCCTGGTGCGAGGTTGTCACTGCAAATGCATCACCACCGGGCTGAGCATTGGGTGGTGGTGTCGGGCACGGCGCGCGTCACGCTGGGCCAGAGCACGCGATTGGTTGCGGAAAACGAGTCCATTTACATCCCCGTGGGCGAAAAGCACATGCTGGAGAACCCCGGCAAGCTGCCCCTGCATTTGATCGAAGTGCAGTCCGGCACCTACCTGGGCGAGGACGACATTGTTCGCTTCGAGGATGTCTACGGCAGGGTCTGAACGCTTCAGAGCGTGAGGCTTTTCAAATAGGCCTTGAACTCCGGTGCTGTCTCAGGGTGGCGCAGTGCAAACTCCACCGTGGCTTTCAAAAATCCCACTTTGCTGCCGCAGTCAAACCGCTGGCCTTGGTAGGCATAGGCATAGACCGCTTCGTCCTGCAACAGGGATTGAATGGCGTCGGTGAGCTGGTATTCGCCACCCGCCCCAGGCTGGAGTCGCTGGATGTGGGTAAAGATGGCGGGCGTGAGCACATAGCGCCCCACCACACCCTGGTCTGACGGAGCGTCGGCGGGGGCGGGCTTTTCAACAATGCGGCTCATGCGCATGAGCC
>RGCL01000045.1 GCA_009919175.1 Betaproteobacteria bacterium | reverse complement strand
CGCGGTTCATCCCGGCTTTGGCGAAGCACGCATCCTGGAGATTGGCGTCCAGGCTCGCCCCACCCTGCCCGACAACCTGCCGCGCATCGATTGCCCCGAAGCGGGCGTGATGCGCATCAATGGCCTCTACCGCCATGGCTACCTCATCTCGCCAGCGGTGGTTGACGCCGCCCTGGCCTGGTTGCTCCAGGGCTCTGACGATTTGGCGCAACAATGGCAACTGTGCGCATCATGAACACAGCCCCCCTCATGCTGGTTCGCATCAACGGCCAGCCCCACCAGTTGCCCGCCGAGGCCACCTTGCTGCAAGCCATCGAGGTGGCCGGCATTGCGCCGCCCTTTGCTGCTGCGGTGAACCTGCAATTTGTGCCCAAAGGCCAATATGCCCTCACCGTGCTGCGCCCCAACGACGACATCGAACTCATTGCCCCCGTCACCGGCGGCTGAACCCCATGGCTCAAGACACCCCCTTTGTGTTGTACGACACCGTTTTTCAAAGCCGCTTGCTGCTGGGCACGGCGCGCTATCCCTCGCCCGAGGTGCTCGCTGAGGCGATTGAGCAATCCCAACCCGGCATGCTCACCGCCTCACTGCGCCGTCAAACCGCGCAGGGCGATCAAAGCCAGAGCTTTTGGTCGCTGATCAAAAACAGGGGCGTGCCCATGTTGCCCAACACCGCAGGCTGCCACAGCCAGCAAGAAGTGATCACCACCGCCGAGATGGCGCGTGAAGTGTTTGAGACCGACTGGATCAAACTCGAACTCATCGGCGACGACTACACCCTCCAGCCCGACACCCTGGGCCTGCCCGACTGCGCGAGTGAACTCATTCGACGGGGCTTCAAAGTCCTGCCCTATTGCACCGAGGATCTGATCCTGTGCCAGCGCCTGGTGGACGTGGGCTGCCAGGCTGTGATGCCCTGGGCGGCGCCCATTGGCACAGGCAAAGGTCCCATCCACCCCGACGCCCTGCGACTGCTGCGCGAGCGACTCAAAGTGCCCATGATCGTGGACGCCGGGCTGGGTCGTCCTTCACATGCCTGCACCGTGATGGAGTGGGGATTCGATGGCGTACTGCTCAACACCGCCGTGGCGCTGGCACAAGACCCTGTGTCCATGGCACGCGCCTTTGCCGACGCTGTGCGCGCAGGGCGACAGGCACACCTGAGCGGCGTGATGGCGCAGCAAGACCAGGCACAGGCCAGCACCCCGGTATTGGGGACGCCCTTTTGGCACCAGGCATGAACGCCCTGCTCCAGCGCAACACCCAAGGCCTGTGGGATCAACTCCCGACCTTGGCTCAGGACATGGCGCTCGCCCACGAGGAACTCGCCATTGCCCACCCCCATGCCCCAGCGTGGACGCAGGCCTTGGTGCGCGACCTGTCAGCGAGTTCAACCCAGCCCACCGATGCACACGCCGTCGAGCTGGCTGCCTTGGCCTTGGGCTTTGAACGTGAAGACGCCCCTCTCATCGCCCAAGCCTGGGTCAAGCAACAAGCGCGGGATCCCGCACAGAGGCTGGCTTGGCCCAGCGAGCTGGCTGACTTTGAAACCCAAGCCTGGGCCAATGCAGCCCATGCGCCCTGCCCTTGGCGACTGGGGCTTTACGTGGTGGCACCCAGCGCCGACTGGATCGCACGCCTAGTGGACATGGGCGTGCCCACCGTGCAACTGCGTTTCAAATCAGACGACCCCAAAGCCATCGAACACGAAGTACGCCAAGCCATTGCTCATGCACGCGGGAGCCAGAGCCAGCTCTACATCAACGACTTTTGGCAACTCGCCATCGAGCACGGTGCCCATGGCATTCACCTTGGGCAAGAGGATATGGGCACAGCCGACTTCGAGGCCATCCAGGCCAGCGGCTTGCGCCTGGGGCTGAGCACCCATGGCTATGGAGAAATGCTCAGGGCTGCACGGCATCGCCCGAGCTACTTGGCCTTGGGGGCGGTGTATGCCACCAACCTCAAGGTCATGCCCACACAGCCGCAAGGCCCCAAGCGGCTGGCGCGCTATGCGGCATTGATGCAGGCGCACTTTCCGCTGGTGGCCATTGGTGGGATCGACTATCCGCGCCTGGATGAAGTGTTGCCCAGCGGCGTGGGATCCGTGGCCGCGGTGCGCGCCATCTTGCAAGCCAGCGACCCGGCGCAAGAAGCGCGTCGCTGGATGCAGCGCTGCCCAGCGGGGCAATGAGGCCGCGCAGCGTAAGACGCCTGCGAAACGCCCCCTCAGGCAAGTTCAGAAATTTCGATGAGGTTCAGGTCCGGGTCGCGCACATAGACCGAGCGGATTTTTTGCGTGGCCCCCGTTCGCATCACCGGTCCTTCGATGATGGGCCAATTCGCCGCCTTGAGCCTGTCCATCACCTCGGTGAGCGGGATGCTGGCAATGAAGCACCAGTCTTGCGAACCCGGCACGGGCAAATGCGCCTTGGGTTCAAACTCCGCGCCTTGCACATGCAGGTTGATCTTCTGATTGCCAAACCTGAATGCGCGCCGCTCGACCGGGGGCGTGCCGCCCACAAAGGTTTCGAGTTGCATGCCCAGGACCTGCGTGTAGAAGTGAATGCATTGCGATTCACGCGACGTGGTGAGCACGAGGTGGTCCAGATGATCGATCATGTGAGGCCTTGAAGTGATGCGATTGAGGGTTGGAGCGATGGCGCACAAAGTGATGATAGGTGAGGAAAAGTCATAGTTTTTTTGCCTATAATGCCCCTCTATTCCCCGATAGCTCAGTCGGTAGAGCGCCGGACTGTTAATCCGTAGGTCCCTGGTTCGAGCCCAGGTCGGGGAGCCAAATCAGCAAACAGAAGCAAGGGCTTAGAGAGATCTAAGCCCTTTTTCTTTTGGGTTTGGGCTGCTGAGTGAATGACTCCAACTTTGCGGCATTCACCAGCTTTTGAACCTATTCGGCACGATCCTTTGCAAACACCGCATTGATCAACCGCTATTTGCTTTCCTCGTCGGCAGGCACTTTGTCAGAGGTGCAAGTCTGGCAATGTGAACCTCGGCATCAGCGGAGAACGCAGCACAGACCCATGAAACAGAGAGGAGCCATCGGGTCGACACGCTCTGAACAGCAGATTCTGTGTTGAGCAAGTTGGATTGACAAATAGATTGATGATTTCGTATTCGATACAGGCTTAAATCGAGAGAGTTTTCCCCGTCAGGAAATGGCGATTCCAGAGCCAAAGCGGCAGTTGGCAGGGATTGCGTAAAGTCAATTCAAAGGAACCAAAGACATCGCTTGGGTCCAGATCAATTGCATGGAATGAATTGTCATGAGTACTGTAAAAGCCTGCCTCTCTGTCAAACCGCAACGCATCATCCAGGTTTCGTCCACTGACTCGGTGCACAAAGCCTTGGAGTTGATGAAGGCCAATCGCGTTCGAGCCATCTTGGTCATCGATGCCGACAAACTCGTGGGCATTGTGTCCCAAGGTGATTGCGCCATTCGCGCCTTTCTGGCTGGCCTGGATGCGAAAACCACCCCTGTTTCAACCATCATGACGGCCAACCCCATGACCGTCAAACCGGGCGACCCCATGGAACTGTGCATGGGGGTCATGGCCACCAAAGGCATCCGCCATCTCCCCGTTGTGGCTCAAGATCAGGTGGTCGGCATCGTTTCAATTGGTGATGTGGTCAAACAGATGATGAGCGATTTAGGTGAGCACGTTTCATTCTTGGAAACCTACATCAAGGGCCACAGCGCTTGAGGCTTCGATTGAAATGAAAGACTCTGGATGGCCCAACATGCAAAAGCTGATCACCACGGCTGAAAAGGGCATCCTGATCCTGATTGCGATTTTCACCGTCTACAGCGTCTGCTCCGAGATGTACAAGGTGATGTCCACTGGGCAAATCACGCTCACCGATCTCTTGTTGATGTTCATCTACGCCGAGGTTCTTGGTATGGTCGCGGCTTTTTACAAACACAACCGCATTCCCATCACCATCCCCGTTTTCATTGCCATCACAGCGCTTTGTCGCTTGATCATTTTGCAGGGCAAGGGCATCAGCACCGTCGACTTGATCTATGAAAGCGGCGCCGTTTTATTGCTGGCCATCGCCGCGCTGGTCCTGAGGTGGAATCCGTCAATGGCCGCTGCCAAAGACGCCCCCCCGCTGGAAGACTGACTCGAATTGAAATAATAAATTCATAAAGAATCATTTTTTATATTGTTTTTTCATTCCATCGCCAAGCGTCGACTCGGAACATGACCACACACACCACCCTCTGGATGACGATGTCCATGGCATGACTCAGCCTGGCTCAGGCTGCTTGCGATGCTCGGGGGTCTGTACTCTTGACAGCACCTGGACCGGGTCTCAATATTCGAATCATGTTCTGCTAATGAACGGATGGGTATGAATCAGTCGGCCGCCAAGCGGGCCTTGCTCATGCTGGAGTACATGGCGGGTCGCACCGAGGGTGCCACCTTGTCTGAGGTCAGCGATGCGCTCGATTTGCCCAAGAGCATTGCTCACCGACTGCTTCAGTTGCTGGTTGAGGTTGGGTATGTGGATCAACATGAATCCAGTGGCCGATACCTTCTCACCCTCAAGCTCACCATGCTGGGCTTGCGCCACTATGTACATACCGGGCTCGATGGCCTAGCACAACCCATACTCGATCGATTGGCTGCCGAGACCGGTGAACTGGCGCGCTTGGCCGTGGTGGAAGGCGAGAAGCTGGTGTGGGTTGCCAAGGCTCAAGGTGCGCGCTCTGGCCTCAGGTACGACCCAGGTCAAGACCATGACACGGGAAGAGAGGTGGTGCTGCATGCCACTGCAACTGGCAAAGCATGGCTGGCCACTTTGCCTGAACCCGAAGCACTTCGCCTCGTAGGCGCCACGCCCATGAATCCCCCGCCTTGTCATGGTCCCCATACGGCTCAAAGTCTGGATGAGTTTCAACAGATGCTCGCCATCGCGCGTGAGGTGGGACACGGCGAGGCTGTCGAAGAAGGTGAAGCAGGCACTGCGGCTGTGGCCGTGGCGGTGATCAACACCTCGGGTGTCGGTGACCACTGTGCCGTTGGCACGCTCAGTCTGGCGGGTCCCTTGATACGGTTTGGGCCACAACGTCGCATGGACCTGGTCAAGGTGCTCCATCAAGCCGCCAAGGAATTGGGCAGCATTTGGCCCTTGCATCAGCAGCACCAACTCACCTCACACACCAGGCCTCAACACCAAGTTGGTTCAACCCATTTTTCTGCAAAGGTCGCGCATGAATCACGCCTCACCGCCGCACTATGAAGGGCCGCTCAATGCCGCCAAGGCCCTGAGCCAATTCAACCTGCTCCCGTTTGATGAAGCCGATTTCACCCGAGATGGACCGCGAGCAGACAGCGAATACCGTGATCTCGGCCTCGATCACGCCACGGGGGGGCGAATTGGTGCAAAACACATCCGCGCCATCACACCTTTTACAAAAGAAACCGGTTGGCACTGGCACGACATGACAGGACATTTTGTCTATGTGCTCAAAGGATGGATCAGCTTCAGATTTGCAGGCGTCGATGGCGTCGTCACTGTCCAGCCGGGCGGGTGTCTGAGCCAACCCGCTGGTGTGGCGCACAACGTGGTTGCGCGATCAGACGACCTGGAATTGATTGAAATCAATCTGCCAGCCCAGTTCGGCACGTTTGATCTGGCATCTGACGATGTTCAACTGGGCAAAGGCACACCTGCATGAGGGCCAAGCCAATGAAAGCATCTTCTCCAGTGATGCAGCAGCTTCGCTCTTGGCTCATCGTGGTCTTGATTTTTGCAGGTCTATTCCTGCTGTGGGAGTACGCCGTCAAGCTGTTTGGCATCAAGGAATACCTGCTGCCACCCCCGTCAAAAATCTGGGTGGAGTTCCTCAAGCGACAAGGCCCTGTCATGAGTGCGGCCTGGGTGACCACGACGGAGATCATTGGGGGGTATGTGCTGGCCATCGTGGTGAGCATTCCATTGGCCATGGTGATCGCGTTTTCACGCTGGGCTGAGCGCACGGTCTATCCCGTCATCGTTTTTCTTCAGATCATTCCCAAGATTGCCATTGCACCGTTGTTCATCATCTGGTTTGGCTTTGGTTTGGTTCCCAAGCTGCTGATCGTCTTTTTGCTGTGCTTTTTCCCCATCGTGGTGGCCAGCGTCGCAGGCTTTAAATCGGTGGATCCCGATGTGATGGACTTTGCCCGCTCCACCGGGGCGAGCCCCATCCGAATGTTTTTCAAGATTCGCTTGCCCCAAGCGATGCCAGAAATTTTCACAGGCCTGAAGATCGGTGCGGCCTTGTCGGCGACAGCGGCCGTCGTTGCAGAGTTTGTTGCATCGGATCGTGGACTGGGTTACTTGCTTCAGCAATACAACGGTCAATTGGAAACGCCCATGGTGTTTGCCATCATCGTTTTATTGAGCGTGATCGGGCTGGCCATTTACTACCTGATCGAACTGATCGAACGCCTGGTCATCCCCTGGCATGTTTCGCATCGCCCTACGGAGATAACCGGCATCTGATTTCCCGACCTCAACCGCCCTTAAGGAGCACATCATGAGCTTTGATTCGAAGATCCGAAAGATCCTGTTCAGTTCCCTGGCCAGCGTGATGCTGATGATCAGCCCACACGTCCACGCTGAAGACAATGTCTCGCTGCGACTCAATTGGTATTTGGGTGGGCTTCATGTCCCCTTCTATTACGGCTTGGAAAAGGGCTTTTACAAGCAAGAGGGCATTCAACTCACCATCAATGAAGGGCGAGGCTCGGCCAACACGGTTCAAGTGGTCGCAGCAGGTACAGACACCTTTGGTCTGGCTGACAGCTCCAGCGTCATCAACCTGGTCTCCAAAGGCGGTGAAATCAAGTCGGTCATGAACATCCTGAGTTCCACTGGCTTTTCTGTGGTGTCCGCTGCCTCGGCTGGCATTCGCAAACCCAAAGACCTGGAAGGCAAAACCCTGGCTGTCTCACCGGGTGACCCCATCCGAGGACTACTTGAAGCACTCGCCGCAGCCAACAAGGTGGACACGAGCAAGATCAATTTTGTTCAAGTCGATCCCGCAGCCAAGGTCGTTTCTGTTTTGGAAAAACGTGCCGATGGCCTTCTTGGTGGTGCCGACGATCAATTTTTCCTCATCAAGTACAAAGGGGTTGAACCACACGCCCTGCGATTTGCTGACCACGGTGCCAACATCGTGGGCATGACCATCCTGACCGGCAACAACACCATCAAGGCCAATCCGGATCTGGTGCGCCGATTTGTCAAGGCTACCAAGCGCTCCTGGGATGAAGCCAAGAAGAACCCGGACGCCGCTGTGGACGCCGCCATGAAAGTCAAGCCCGACCTCAACCGCCAGTCCACCAAAGACCAGATGCTGGTGGACTTTGACCTGATGGATTCACCCAACGTCAAGGGACAGACTGGATTCGGTCACGAGAAAGACTGGAACCAAACCATTGATTTGCTCAAAAAGTACCGTGGCCTTGAGACGCAATTGAACTGGACGGCCTTCCACACCAACGAATTTCTGCCCAAATAGGACACCCTCTGTGAAGCCTCAGAACCTCGCATCACACTCGACGCCTGCCCTCCACGCTCAGGGGCTGGCCTCGGGTGCAACGGTTCATGTCTCAGGGGTCAGCAAGCGATTCCAGAGGGCTCGCCTGCTGACTCAAGCATTAGAGAGGGTGGATCTGAACATTGAATCCGGTGAATTTGTGGCTGTGGTGGGTCCCTCGGGGTGCGGCAAATCCACATTGCTCAAAATCATCGCGGGTTTGCTCGACCCCAGTGAGGGGCAAGTGGTGATTGACCAAAAGCCGGTGCAAGGCCCACACACGGACCTGGGCATCGTCTTTCAAAGTCCCGTGTTGCTGGACTGGCGAAACATCCTTGACAACGTGCTGGTTCAAATCGAGCTGCGGGGTCAGGACCCACGCCTCTACCGCGACCGAGCCAAATCCTTGTTGTCCAAGGTGGGTCTGTCCGAGTTTGAAAATCGCATGCCCAGAGAATTGTCGGGCGGCATGCGTCAGCGGGCAGCCATTGTGCGCGCCCTCATCCACGAGCCTCCCTTGCTGCTCATGGACGAGCCGTTTGGCGCCTTGGATGCCCTCACCCGCGAGCAGATGCGAATTGACCTGGAAAAGCTATGGCTGGACCGGGGCCAGACCACGTTCTTCATCACGCATGGCATTTCAGAAGCGGTGGCCCTGGCAGACCGGGTCATCGTCATGTCACCCAGGCCAGGCCGAATCGAACAAATCATCCCCATTGACCTCCCCAGACCTCGCGACAAATCCGTGGTCACCAGCAGTTTGTTCAATCAGTACTGCGAACAGATCACGGAGTGTTTCATGCGGCATGGGGTCATCCAGTATTGAGGTTTTCGCATGATCAAAAGACCTTTCCATGGCGTGATTGCCGCGCCTTTCCTGCCCATGCATCCCAACGGGGAGGTCGATTGGCTCACGCTGGAGCGCTACATGGATTGGCTCGCAGGGCAGCACCCGCAAGGCATCGCCATGAACATGGATGCGTCCGAGGTCATTGCCTTGAGCGAGGAAGAGCAGGATGAAGTGATTCGCGTCTGCAAGGGCGTCATCGCCGGGCGAGTGCCGTTTTTGTCGGGCATCGTCGCAGGCTCCACCCTGGCTGCAGCCAAAAAGGCCGAACGCTATGCGCGCATGGGCGTGGAGGGCTTTCCCGTGTTCCCGCCCTTCCCGACCTTTTCAGGCTCACCTGTGCCTGGCGAAATGATTCATCGCTATCACAAAGCCATTGCAGATGCAGCCCAATTGCCCATCATCTGCTTTCAATTTCCCAAGGGCTGGGGGCCAGACTATTCGCCAGAGATCCTCCAGCGGGTGGCTGAAATCCCACAAGTCGTTGCCATCAAGGAGTCTTCATTCGATGTGGCTCAAACACTGTCCACCATCGAAGCAGCTTCCCACCTGCCCCACACCATTGGCGTCCTGACAGGAAGCGACACCTTCATTTTTGAGGCCATGATGATGGCGCATGAAAGAGGTGCTGCGACTCCAGGGTCTATTTCCCTGCGCAGCCGTGCGAGAGCCCCAGCTGGGCATAGACGATGCGGAGCGCGAAGTCATCCGGCAGTTGATGCAACGCCAGGGGTTGCTGGCATGAGCGGGGCGGTTGCCATCTGGCACAGCCTTGCGCCCGAGGGGTTGGCCGAGTTCTATGCCTGGCATGGTGAAGAGCACATGCCCGAGCGGGTGTCCATTCCAGGCTTTCGATGTGGGCGCCGCTTCATTGCGCAAACTGGCGAGCTGGCATTTTTCAACCTTTACGAAACCGAATCCCCCGACGTGGTCAAGGGCGCGGACTACAAAGCCCGGCTCGATCATCCAACACCAAGAACCTTGAGCGCGGTGAGGCACTTCCGTGAGGTGGCCAGATCGTTATGCCGCGTGGTGGTCAAGCAAACGAATGCGCAAGCTGGCCTGGCCCAGGCGGGGCTTGTCGCCACGCTGCGCTACGACGTGGAGGAAGCCCTGGAGGCGCAGCATCTGGCCATCTTGCAAGAGCAGGTGGTACCCGCCATCTGCCAGAGCGCGGGCATCTGTGCCGTCAGCCTGTTGCTGGCAGATCGCGTCGCCAGCGGCTATGTGAACGCCGAGCAACGCGCTCGCAACGCGGCCAACCTGGTGCCCCCGCTTGCTTTGATCGTGGAGTCATGGGCTGAACCAGAATCATTTCGCACCGTGCTCAATGCCCATCTGAGTCCCTCCGCCCTGAAGAAGCATGCGTTATCAGGCATAACTCAGCTCGAGATGTATACCCATCAACTCACCGTCACCAGGTGATGCCCCGTTGGTCCCAGGTGCCGCAGATCTCACACCAGGACAAGACCATGCACCCTAAGCCATCTGCAACCACACCAGGCTTGGCGCCCAATGATCTGACAAGGTGGCAGCGACCGTGGGGTCATGGCGCTTCATCATTCTTCAAAGTTTTTTGATCGTTGCCTGGATCATCTGGAACACCCTCACTGGTCCACACGCCTGGGACCCCTACCCGTTCATCCTCCTGAACCTGGTGCTTTCGTTTCAGGCGGCTTACACAGCACCGGCCATCATGATGAGTCAGAACAGGCAGGCGGAAATTGACCGCCTGCATGCCAACAGCGATTACGAAGTCAACGTCAAGGCCGAACTCGAGATCGAACTGCTGCACCAAAAGATCGACCTTCTGCGCGAACAGGAGATTCGCGACTTGAGCATGGCCATTCGCAGCTTGACTGAACAACTGCAAACTCAATCCCGAGCTGCGCATGGGTGACAGCCTTGCATGAAAACCCTAGTAGCCACTCCTGAGGGCGTCCACTAATGTGAGGCAGTTCACACAAAGGCCCAGCTTGCCCTTGCATGAGCCCTTGAAACTCTTTTCACCCCACAGGAGAAACCCATGAAACTTGTTCGTCGCACTTTCGTCGGTGGCATGGTCGCTGCCGCTTTGTCCATGACAGCCCATGCCCAACAGGTCATCACGCTCCATGGCGCGTCACAGTTCGGGGATGACCATGCCTTCACTAAGACCATGGTCCGCTTTGAAGAATTGGTCAAAAAATATTATGGCAAGCCCATCAATTTTGTACTCCACAAAAACAGTGAATTGGGCCTAGAAAAAGATTACTTTGCCTACATGAATCAAGGCAAGGCCGTCGACTACGCCATTGTTTCGCCCGCCCACATGTCCACCTTTTCCAAGGCGGCTCCTTTCATTGATGCGCCATTCCTTTTCTCAGACCTCAACCACTGGAACAAGGTTTTGGATCAGGACGTGCTCAAGCCCGTGGCCGATGAAATTGCACAAAAAGCAGAAGTCATGCTGATTGGCTATGCCGGCGGCGGGGTGAGGAACATCTTCTCCAACAAGTCCGCCACCAATCTGGCTGAACTCAAAAACCTCAAGGTGCGCGTACAAGGCGCGCCGATCTGGAGCCGCACGTTTCAGGCCATTGGCATGGCTCCCACAGTCATTGCCTATAACGAGGTCTACAACGCAATTCAAAACAACGTGATCAATGCTGGCGAGAACGAAGCCGCTGGTGTGGAAGCCATGAAGTTTTACGAAGTGGGACCCAACCTGCTCATGACCCGCCACGCCATCACCATTCGTCCCTTGTGCGTGTCGGTCAAGACCTTGAAGAAGTTGCCGCCCGATTTGCAAGAGGCCATCATCCGCGCAGGCAAGGAAGCCGGTGCCTATGGCCGTCAGATCGAGTCCTCCGAGGACCAGGCCAAGCTGGACAAATATGCCAAGGAAGGCAAACTCAAGCAGATCACATTCACCGAACGCGCCCAGATGCAAAAACTGGTTGAGCCGGTGATGGCGGCATACGCCAAGGAAGTGGGGGCAGAGGCCATCTACAACAAGATCAATTCCCTCAAGTGAAGTGACGCCAAGCCATGTCTGCACTTTTGCGATTTGCCCACCGCGCCCTCATCGTCTTGCTGGCTTTGACGGTGCTCATCCTCATGATCCCCGTCACCATGCAAATTGGCTCGCGCTACTTTGAATGGATTCCACGCTACATGTGGACGGAAGAGATGAGCCGCTTCTTTTTCATTTGGATGGTACTCATTGGCGCTACGGTGGGCGTTCGCGAAGGCTTGCATTTCGATGTTGACATCTGGGTCAATCCCGGTCAGGGATTGACCCGCTTCCTTCGCTGGGCGTCGCAGTTGCTCATGATCGGATTTGGCTTTGTCACCCTCTACTGGGGCATTGAGTTCACCCAGTTTGGTTGGAACCAGACCTCAGAGCTGGCTGATTTGCCCATGTGGATGATCTTCATCGCATGGCCCATCGCCGGCTTTTTCTGGATTGTGTTTCTGCTTGAAAAACTGCTGAGCGCACAACCCCCACAACACACTCAGGGGCTGCACCTATGACCGCCACAGTGTTGACCCCCGGCATGGCGGCATTGGTGCTCTTTGGCGCTTTTTTCACGCTGCTGATTCTTCGCGTCCCGGTGGCTTTTGCACTGGGCTTGGCCTCGCTGCCTGTCTTGCTGATTGAGCCCCGGCTATCGCCATCGGTCCTGTTCAACGAGATGTTCAAGTCCTACAACTCGTTCATCCTCTTGGCAGTGCCTTTTTTCCTGCTCACGGCCAACTTGATGAATGTGGGTGGCATCACCGACCGCATGCTCAAGCTCTCGCGCACCATGGTGGGTCATTTCCCAGGTGGCCTGGCGCAAATCAATGTGCTTTTGTCGGTCTTCTTTGCGGGCATCTCGGGCTCGTCCACAGCAGATGCTGCCAGCCAAGGCAAGCTCTTCATTGAGGCCCAGGTCAAGGAAGGCTATGACTTGTCGTTCTCCATCGCCATCACAGCCGTCTCTGCGGTGCTTGCGGTGATCATCCCTCCCTCCATCCTGATGGTGGTCTGGGGCGGCGTCATCTCCACCTCCATTGGTGCCATGTACCTGGCGGGCATCGTGCCAGGCCTGCTCATTGGCATTGCACAGATGGCCACGGTGCATGCTTATGCCAAGCGTCGCAACTATCCCGTCTATCCCCGTGCCAAGTTTTCGGATTTCCTGGAGGCGGCCGTCATCTCCGTCCCAGCCCTGATGACCCCGGTCATCATCGTGGGCGGGATCTTGCTGGGTTGGTTCACCGCCACCGAATCGGCGGCAGCCGCAGTGATCTACGCCGCAGTCCTCTCGTTGTTTGTTTATCGCGAAATTTCAGCCCGGCAATTTTGGGATGCCGTGGTCGATACCGGCAAACTCTCAGCTGTGGCGTTGTTTTGTGTGGGTACAGCGTCTGTTTTTGGCTGGCTCATGGCCTACTACCAAATCCCCAAAGCACTGCTGACCAATGTTCAAAGTTTGGGGCTGGGCGTGGTCGGTGTCGGGGTCATGATTGCATTGGCCTTTTTGGTGGTGGGTTGCTTTCTGGATGCCATCCCCGCGATCATCATCGTGGGCACCACCTTGCAACCGCTGGCTGAATCAGTGGGCATGCATCCGGTTCACTTTGCCATCGTGGGCATTGTTTCCCTGGCGTTTGGTCTCATCACACCGCCCTATGGCATGTGCCTGATGATCTCGTGCGCCGTCGCCAAGGTGCCTCTGCGGTATGCGCTCAAAGACACCATGATCATGCTCATCCCCATGTTGGTGGTCTTGTTCTTGGTGATCCTTTTCCCGCAACTGTGCCTTTTCCTGCCCCAATGGGTTTCTCCCGACATGATGAAGTGAGGCTCTCGCCATGAAGATCACGCCGATCACGCCCATTCTGGGCGCTCGCATCACCGGCTTGGACCTCAATGCCCCCTTGACCCCATCGGACTTCACCGCCATGGAGCAAGCCTTGCATGCGCATGGCTTCATTGTTTTTCCAGCTCAGTCCCTCTCGCCGCAATCCCTGGTTCAATTTGCCAAGGCCTGGGGGCGTCCCGAGCCCCATGTCATTGATACGTTTCATCATCCTGCTGATCCCAATGTGCTGATCCTCTCCAACGTGGTCAAGGACGGTAAGCCAGTTGGGCTGATGGATGCGGGAACCTACTTTCACACTGACTATTCCTATCTTCAGGATGCCGCACGCTGCACCATATTGCACGCCATCAATGTGCCGCAAGCACCCAATGGGACCACCTTTGCCAACCAGGCCGTGGCCTATGCCGAGCTGCCCTCCGACCTCAAAGCCCGTATCGATGACTTTGTCGTCAACCATCACTATGGCAACCGCGATGATCTTGACCCTGAGTCCAGAACCGTGGCCTCCGTACTCAATGACGACCAAAAAAACAGGGTGAACTGGGTCAAGCACCCCTTGGTCCGGCCACATCCGTTCACGGGACAGCCGGCCCTCTATGCGGTGAGCGGCAGCTCCTTCACCATTGATGGGATGTCCCCTGAAGAAGGCAAAGCCTTATTGGACGAACTCAAACACCACGCCACGCAAGATCATTACTGCCACACCCACCACTACACCAATGGCGACGTGATCGTGTGGGATAACGCCTTGCTCTTGCACAAGGCGCCCTTGATCGACCTGAGTCAGCCGCGCGAACTTTGGCGAGTGACGGTCAAGTACCTCTGACCCTCACAATTTCCTTATTAGAAAAATAACATTCATCAATTTGAATGTTTCTTGTACAACCTGTCCTTCATTTCATTCATTCCGCATTTGAAAGGACAAACGATCGTGGCAAAAGTCAATCAAGTTGAACGCATCACCTATGCAGGGGGTCTTTATGGACTCTTCTTCGGAAGTTCAAAAGGGAAGCTGCAAGCCAAAATCGAAGAAATGAATCAGCGAGGCTGGAACCTGCATTTCATTCACAACGACAGCCTCAACATCCTTCACCTTCTTTTGCGCATCTTCTTCTTGTTCCTGACCTTGGGCATTTGGACGTTCGGATCCACGGCCTTGCTGGTGTTTGAAAAAGACCGCGAGTGATCTGACTCAGCCTAAGGGCTGATCCAGGCCTGGGGGCTTGCGCCAGGCCGCACACAAACCAGCACCCCGTGCTGGTTTGCTGCTTTGAGGGCCTCACTCCATCATGCCGATAGCTGGCGCTTGACCCTGGCAGGCGACATCGGCAACTCCCGAAGACGCTTGCCAGTCAATTGCGCCATGGCATTGGCGATGGCGGGTGCAACGGGTCCCACACCCGCTTCGCCCATGCCCGTAGGCGGCGCATTGGAGCGAACGATTCGAGTGTGGATTTCAGGCATGTCGGCCATCCTCAGCACGGGGTACTCGTGGTAGTTGGTTTGCTGGATGGCACCACCTTTGACAGTCAGCTCCTCGAGCAACGCCACGGACAGGCCAAACACCGCGCCGCCTTCCAACTGCCCCAGCACACTCTCGGGCTGGATCACCAGTCCAGGATCTGCGGCTGTCCAATAGTGGTGCACCTTGATCTTGCCAGTCTTGGCGTCGAGTGAGATTTCTGCCACGCCGGCCGCCACCGTGCCATGGTAGTCGGCAAATGCCAACCCCAATGCACGTCCGCTGCGGCGTTTGCGCTTCCACTCCGACATCTCCGCCACGGCCTCAATCACAGCCCGGGCTCTGGCATCGTCTTGCGTCAATTCGAGACGCAAGGCCAAGGGGTCCATCTTGCGTGCCCTGGCCACTTCGTCCAGGAACGATTCGATGGCAAATTTGTTGTGCCCTGCGCCAATGCCCCTGAAGGCGTGCACACGCATGCCACGCATTTCGCGAACCCCTTCCGACTGCCAATTGGGAATGTTGTAGTGAGGCAGATTGGAGCCATTCCAGCCGATGTAGTCCTTGCCACCGGTGGCTGCAAAGCGCGGCGGTGCAGCGACTGCGTCCACGTTTTCAGCAACGATGCGATGCTTCCATCCCACCAATTTCCCCTGTGCATCCAGGCCTGCGCGCAAGATGTGATGGGTCAAGGGCCTGGGGCGTGCCGCCGCCATGTCGTCCTCGCGGGTGAGGATGAGCTTGATGGTTTTCTTGCTGGCATTGGCTATGGCCACGGTCTGGGCCACGATGTCAGGGGTGATGCGCCGCCCATAGCCACCACCCAGCAACACCTGGTTCAAGCGAATCTTGTCCGGTGTGACCTTGAGCACACCCGACGCAGCCATCACGGCCAGGACAGGCGCTTGCGTGCCCACCCAGACTTCAGCCGACTGGCCGTCGGCGGCGACGCGCGCCACACAGTTCATGGGTTCAAGCTGAGCGTGGTAGGTGTGTTCGGACCAATAGGTCCCCTCGATCACCTTGGCAGCCGAGGCCAAGGCCTGGTCCGCCTCGCCTTTTTGATAGGCGGTCATGGGTTTGGCCTCGGCTGATCGCCCATTGCGGGCGTACTCTTCCTTGGCCTTTTCTGAATCGAAGTTCGCTGCCTTGGCATTGCTGGTGTCCCAGGTCACCTTGGGCTTGAGCAGCGCACGCGCCGTGCGTGTGGCCTCCACCGTTTGTGCCAGCACGGCCACCCCAAAGGGCATGGGCAAAACCTGAATCACCCCAGGAACGGCCATGGCGTCAGCGGCATTGACCTGATCGGGCTTGGCCCCATCCATGGGGGCCTCCAACACCGTGGCATAGACCATGTCGGGCACCATCACATCAATGCCGAACTTGGCTTGACCCGTGACCTTGGAGAGCACATCGGTGCGCCCCAGATCCGCACGACCAATCAGTTTGTATTGCTCTGGCTTCTTGAGGTCAGCCGCCGTGATCTTGGGCAACTCCGCAGGCACCGTGGCAAACGATGAAACTTCACCATAGCCCATGCGTCGGTTGCTGGGGGCATGGATCACCACACCCGTGTCGGTCGTGAGCTCGGCAACAGGAACACCCCAGCGGGCAGCCACCGCATCGAGCAACACACGCCTGGCTTGTGCGCCGGCCATGCGCAGCGGCGTGAAATAGCCCGGCACTGCGATGCTGGCCAGAGAGGCCTGCCCCCCATTGAGCAAGGGATGCGGATTTCCATAGACCCGTGCATTGGGCGGCGCGTATTCAATGCGAACCTTGGACCAATCGGCATCGAGCTCCTCGGCCAGGATCATGGGCAGGGCCGTGGTCGTACCTTGCCCCATTTCTCCTGTGGGGGTCATCACCACCACAGAGCCATCTGTATGGATGGTGACCCAGACATTGGGGTTGAGCCCGGCACCGCTGGCCAGGGCCTCGGTGGCATGCATGGAAGACCCCAAGGCCACTGAAAAACCCAAGCCGCCCGAGAAGGCCAGAAAACCTCTGCGGTCCAGGCGAAACTGTTCATTGAGCTTGTCCACAATGGTGGTGTTCATGTTCAAGCCTCCTTGGCCGCGCGCTGCACGGCCTTGACGATGCGCTGATACGTGCCACAACGGCAAATGTTGCCATTCATGTGCTCAACAATTTGTTCACGCGTGGGCTTTTTATTCTTGGCCAGCAAGGTGGCAGCCTGCATGATTTGGCCGGATTGGCAATAGCCACATTGCGGCACCTGCTCGGCAACCCAAGCCTTTTGCAAGGGATGCGTTCCGTCCGCAGAAAGTCCCTCAATGGTGGTGATGGATTTCCCAGCCACCGATGACACCGGGGTCACACAAGAGCGGATGGCCTCGCCATTGACGTGCACCGTGCAAGCACCACATTGAGCCATGCCACATCCAAATTTGGTGCCCGTGAGTTGCAGATGCTCACGCAAAACCCAAACGAGAGGCGTGGCCGGATCCACATCCACAGTGGAGGGCTTGCCGTTGATCGTCAATGACACAGAGCGCATGGTGAAGGCCTTTCAATGATGAGGGTGCCAAAACAGCACCACAAAGATTGTGGTCATTTGGCAATGCCTTGCAGTGTGTGTGCCCATTTGAAAAACCCCGAGGGTTTTCACTATGGTTTAGTTCAAGCTCTGGCCGATTTTGGAGATGCCATCGCCCTGAGTTGCGGCATATGGCCCCAACTCATCAGCTGGCTCGCTGTCTCGTGGTCTGCGCCCAACCAGACATCGTGAAGCGAAGGCGCCACCACCACCGGGGTTCGCTTCTCGTCGCCTGGCCGATGAAACGCTCGCATCACCGGATGCGCATCGGCATTGACCGTGAGCATGGCAAAACTCACCACCGACTCACCCGTTGCGGGATCCGCCCAACGATCCCACAGGCATGCAATGCCAAACGGTTCGGCTGACTCCAATTCAATTTTCCAGCGCACCGCCCTGCCCGACTCATAACTCGGCTCGTAAAAGTGGTCGACCAGCACCAGACCAAACTGCCTGTTGTGCCAGGCCTTTTTGAAGCTGGGCTTTTGGGCTGCGGTTTCGCTTCTGGCGTTATAGGTGTGGCGCGCGATGGTCTGATCCTTGGCCCAGGCGGGAATCAAGCCGAACTTGGCCAGCCCACATGCCACCCGCCCCGTGTGATGCCCCTTGACCACCAAGGGTGCGGCATAGCCAGGGTAGGCCTCTTCGGGATAGTCGGACGGCAAATCGACGCCAAAGCTGGATTTGACCCACCGGCCGCTTCTGGTTGGCGTGAAATTGGTGCACACGGTGACAGTTTACGGACAAGCCCTGCCCTCTGATCCTGCTGCGGCCAGCTGCGCCCATGGCCACTTTCACTTGAGCAGTGAAAGCACCTCTTTCTGACTGGTGTTGGCCTGAATCAGGATGGCATCGATGGTGTTTTTCACGATCGCATTTTTTGCCAGCATGATGGTGTCCGAGAAGTATTGGTCATCGGTCCTGGCAGCACCGCCTTTGGCGTTCTTCAAGGTCGATGTGATCATGGCACTGACCTGGTTTTCCAGATCCGAAGTCAACAAGGCCAGCGAATTTTTTTCGTGGTCGATTTGTCCAATCGCACCCGCATAGGCAGCCCCCGCGGCAGCGACAGATTGAGCATCAGGCACAGGGGCAGTGCGCGCAGCAGGTGTCCCGTTGAATTTGAGCTTGGTGGCATTGGCCATGGCCTTGGGATCAACCAGGCGATAAACACCGCCGTCAAACTGCACCATCTCCACATTGCGAAGCAGCGTGGTCACCCCATCGCGGCTGAGCTTGTAGCCGTCTGCCGTCTTCTCCAGTGCGTAGTCGTAGCGATTGCCCGCAAAGATGGCCACATCGTTGCCTTCGCCACCGTCCAGGGTATCGGCACCACCTTGCCCCTGCAGCACGTTGTCGGCTTCATTGCCCACGATGAGATCGGCATACGCACTGCCAATCACATTCTCCACATCCACCAGGACATCGGTTCCCGTCTCGGATGGGGTGTTTTTATCCAGCGACTGCGCAACGCGCGCGCCCAGATCCACCAGCATGCCGCCCTTGGCATTGGCATATCGCACCGTGTCGATGCCTGCGCCACCCACGAGAACATCATTGCCCTTGCGCGACTCCATGACATGTTGGCCTGGTGCCATCAAGTCCACACTGGACTTGTCATTGACCCGCTGAGTCATATAGCCACGGGCAAACACATATCCTTGTTTTTCACTCCAGTCGGGGACAAATTTCAATGCACTGACGGAGCCATCCTGCAAACTCCAGGTCAAGTCCGAGAATTCAATTTTTTCAACCCCACTGAGCACATCGGTGCCATTGATGCCCCGCCGATCAGTGATGGCCCAATTGCCCCCCTGCTGGGTCAAGGTGTAATCGGCAAAATTCCCGCTGTAATTGGCCTTGTCCATGCCGGCACCACCCGTGATGGTGTCGTTGCCTGCATTGCCCGTGAAGGTGTTGTCCAGTGCGTTGCCAATGAGGGTGTCATCGCCTGAACCACCCACGGCATTTTCAATGCTGGCACTGTAGGCAATGCCCACGTTATCCGCACCGGTGTAGAGGGTATCTGTGACGCCGTACATCAAATTGGTCACATCTACGTAGACCTGGAGCACCATGCCGGTGTTGTTGCCATACAGGTTGTCGTAATAGTCCATTTGATCGGCCTGGCTCCAACGTCCGATGCTGGAAAAATGTCCCGGATTCAAATCGATGGTGGTGGCCTTGGTTTGATTCGAGGCATCCATGGTGTCGTTGCCAGAACTGTCCACCAGGGTCTGCAAGACCTGCGGCTGATCGCTCCATTGATACACCGTGTCTCCTGCATTGGCATCGGTGGTGGCGCCATAGAGGTATTCGATGGCGGCCACGTCATACACCATGGGGGTGCTGCTGTAGATGCCCTGGGTCATGTCGGCTGTCCAGCCGCCCTGTCCATTGGGGGTCACTTTCAACACCAGGTTGCGGTCGGTGTTGGTGTAGGACATCAGCGTATTGCGCAAGTTGTCATCGGCAGCAGGTAGGTTGACCTGGGTGCTGGAGCTGGCATCAAAGGGATGGCTCAAACCCAGCGCATGGCCCATTTCGTGCAGCGCGGTCATGAAGCCGTAGCTGCCGGGCGTGAACGATTGATTGGAAGCTTGCGTGCGGTCAAACCAGATGTCGCCATTGACCGGCCCGTTGCCTGGGCCATAGGCATAGGCCGCAGACTGGGCAGGCGTTTGGGTGTTGTCGGTGTAAGCCACACGCAATTCACCCACTGTGCCGTCTGGCGCTTCGGTCACTCGCTCCATGCTCAAGCCATCGGAGGCCCGATCCCACAAGGCGAATGCTTTGTCCAGGTCGCTGGCAAAGGGCATCACGGACGTCACTGCTGCGGGGGGATTGACGTTGCCCGCTGGATAGCCCACGTAAGCGGGAGACTGGGCATCGTAATAAGAGTAGCTGAGTTTTTCACCGGGACTGAGTTGCCAAATGGGTCCCATGCGCAAAGCCTCGATGTAGGACACATTGGAATTGCTGGAGGCCGCAGAACCGGTGACGTTGTTGTTGTTTTGAGCAGGTGCAGCGGCAATGCCTTGCTGGTCTTGCGCTTGCACGGACTGGCGCTGACTTTGAAGGCTGGTGATCAAGTCTTTCAGATTCACTTCTATCAAGGCGGTGTCCGCAGGGCCAACGCCGCCAGATGAGGCGCCGGGCACCACCGAAAAATAGCGCCCGCTCAAGTCGTTGACCTCGGAGTACTTGGCGGATAACTGGGAGACCTCACTGATTTGTGTACCCACATAGTGCGAGAGCTGGGCTTCCAGCGACTGGATCTGTGACTCCAGGGCGTTGAATGCATCCGACCCCTTGACCAGGCCAGCCTGGGCTTGAACGCGGGTTTGGATGTCGGTCAAATATTTGGCCACCTCATCCAGCGCCTGGGTCTTGATCTGAACCAGACCTGTGAGCTCGAAGGATTTGGAGACAGTGTCCTTGAGCATCAGCGTGCTGTAGGCACTGCTGTCCACGTTTGACACACTGGCTTGGCTATTGAGCGGCTGGGTGGTCCATTGCGTGGGCGTGCTCGCATCCACCCGTGCCTGGCTGAGTTGATCCATGCGGGCTGTGAGAAATGCGGCTGAATTGACGCTCGAAACCACCAGTGGCGCTCCTGTTAACTCAGACGGATTCGGCTGATCACAGAATTGCTTGAGGTCTTAATACAAATCGATTCAAAAAAACCTTTTCGGCAAGGCATTGACCCCCCAACCCAGCCCGCCACACACCACAGCCATGCCCAGGGCGGCTGGGCTCAGGGGCTCAAAGCGAAGGTGCTGTGCGAGCCAAGGCCAATACATCGCCACCAAAACCAGGGCCAAGGTCCCCAGGGCAATGACGATGGCGGCCTCATTGCGAGGCTGACGGCCATTGAGAAACACGGCCGCCGCCGGCACATCAACCGATCGGGTGAGAGGGATCCGTGGAGCGTGCCAAGGGCCTGAACCCCGGGACTTGGAGACAAAGATCAGCACCCCGTTGGCGACCACAAAGGCCACCATCACCATGGACCGGGTCTGGTCCGTTGAAGCATGGGTCAGCCAGCTCAAGCCCGAAGCCGCATAGGCCGCCAAAGCACTCATGAGCACCAGCAAGCCTTGCGCGGTGGCCTGCCAGAGGGTCGCGGCGTCAAACAGCGGCGAACGGGTATCCCGAGGTGGGGTGCTCATGATGTCACCACTTTCGGGCTCGCTTTCAAAGGCCAGCGAACATGCGGGATCGATGATCATCTCGATGAGCGCAATGTGCAGCGGCAAGAACAATGGCGTTTGATCAAACCACATGGGGAACACGGCCAAACCAGCAATTGGGATGTGGATGGCAAAGATGTAGCTCATGGATTTCTTGAGGTTGGCAAAGATTCGCCGTCCTGTGCGTATGCCACCCACGATGGAGGCGAAGTGATCGTCCACCAGAACAAGGTCAGCCGCTTCACGCGCCACATCGGTACCCCTGGCACCCATGGCCACGCCCACATGGGCTGCACGCAATGCGGGTGCATCGTTCACGCCGTCACCGGTCATGGTCACGATCTCACCCTGGCGCATCAGGGCTTGGACGATCCGGAGCTTTTGGTGTGGCGTTATTCGCGCGCAGACATTGACCTGCCGCATGCGTGCTTGCAAGGCGGTATCACTGAGCCCGTCCACCTCATCGCCAGAGATCACCTCGGCCCTGGGCATGCCCGCATGATGGGCAATGGTGCTGGCAGTGAGGGGATAGTCCCCAGTGATCATGACCACCCGGATGCCAGCGCGCTGGCAATCGGCCATGGCCTGGGGGACCTCCTGCCGAACTGGATCACTCAAGCCCACCAGACCCAACCAGGTGTATTCAAGGCCCTGAGACGATGCGGGCCATTCCCCCTTTGCCGCCTGACCCCGAG
>RGCL01000044.1 GCA_009919175.1 Betaproteobacteria bacterium | reverse complement strand
CGTCGGGGGCCTGCAGGCCGAGCTTCATCGCGGCCAGCAGGCTCTGCCCGCCGGCCAGCAACTTGGCGCCCGCCGCCGCGGCGGCACGCGCGTCGGCCACCGAGGCCGGGCTGCTGTAGTCGAATGCTTGCATGGATGAGTCTCCTTCCGTGCTCAGGCGGCCTGGCGTGCGGCCTGCCAGACGGTGAACGGGGTCGCGGGCATCGGCACGTCCTTGACGCCCAGCGCGTTGCAGATGGCGTTGATCACCGCCGGCGGCGAGCCGATGGCGCCGGCCTCGCCGCAGCCCTTCACACCCAGGGGGTTGTGCGTGCAAGGGGTGCCGTGCGAGGAGTCGACGACGAAGCTCGGCACGTCGTCGGCGCGCGGCATCGCGTAGTCCATGTAGCTGCCGGTCAGCAGCTGGCCGCTGGCCTCGTCGTAGACGCCGTGCTCGAGCAGCGCCTGCCCGATGCCCTGCGCCAGCCCGCCGTGCACCTGGCCTTCGACGATCATCGGGTTGATGATGGTGCCGAAATCGTCCACTGCCGTGAAGCGGTCGAGTCTGACTTCGCCCGTGTTGGGGTTGACCTCCACCTCGGCGATGTAGGTGCCCGCCGGGAAGGTGAAGTTGGTTGGGTCGTAAAACGCCGTTTCATTCAAGCCAGGCTCGAGCTTGTCCAGGGGATAGTTGTGTGGGACATAGGCCGTGAGCGCCACCTGACCAAAGGGGATCTTCTTGTCGGTGCCTTTGACGGTGAATTCGCCGTTGGCGAATTCGATGTCTGCGTCAGAGGCCTCCATGAGGTGGGCCGCAATCTTTTTGGCTTTGGCTTCGATCTTGTCAAGGGCGCGCATGATGGCCGCGCCCCCCACAGAGATCGAACGTGAGCCGTAAGTGCCCATGCCAAAGGGCACGCGTCCGGTGTCGCCATGCACCACGTCCACGTTCTCGACGGGGATGCCCAGGCGCGATGCGACGACTTGGGCAAAGGTGGTTTCGTGACCTTGACCATGGCTGTGCGAGCCGGTGAACACGGTGACACTGCCCGTGGGGTGCACGCGCACCTCACCGCATTCGAACAAGCCCGCCCGTGCGCCCAGTGCGCCCGCGATGTTGGAGGGCGCAATGCCACAGGCCTCGATGTAGCTGGAGTAGCCAATGCCCCGCTTGAGGCCTTTGGCCTCGGACGCGGCCTTGCGCTTGGCAAAGCCAGCCGCATCAGCCAGCTTTTGGGCTTCGTTCATGCAGGCGTGGTAGTCGCCAATGTCGTACTGGAGCGCCACTGGGGTCTGGTAGGGGAACTGGGTGATGAAGTTGCGTTTGCGGATTTCATCCTGACCCAGACCCATCTCCCATGCTGCGCGCGACACGATGCGCTCGAGCAAGTAGGTGGCTTCCGGTCGGCCGGCGCCACGGTATGCATCCACGGGCGCGGTGTTGGTGAACCAGGCGTCCACTTCGCAATACACCAGGGGCGTGGTGTATTGGCCGGCCAGCAATGTGGCGTAGAGGATGGTGGGCACCGCCGTCGAGAAGGTCGAAAGGTAGGCACCCAGGTTGGCATTGGTGTGAACCTTCAAGGCCAGGAACTTGCCGTCTTTGTCCATGGCGAGTTCGGCATGCGAATCATGGTCACGTCCATGCGCATCGCACAGGAAGGCCTCACCACGCTCACAGGTCCATTTGATGGTCCGATTGAGTTTTTTGGAGGCCCAGGTTAGGCACACATCTTCGGCGTAGAGGTAAATCTTGGAGCCAAAGCCACCGCCCACATCGGGCGCGATCACGCGCACCTTGTGCTCGGGCAGCCCCAGCACAAAGGCTGTCATCAGCAGGCGTTCAACGTGGGGGTTTTGATTGGACACCCACAGCGTGTACTCGTCGCTGGCGCGGTTGAAGGCGCCGATGGCCGCGCGTGGTTCCATGGGGTTGGGGACCAGGCGGTTGTTGATGAGGTCGAGCTTGGTGATGTGAGCCGCCTTTTTGAAAGCCTCATCGACCTGGCCTTTGTCGCCAATCGCCCATTTGTAGCAATGGTTGTTGGGCGCTTCGGCATGCAGGCCTGGGCCTTTGCCGGTGGCCGCATCGCGCACATCGACCACGGCAGGCAGCACGTCATAGTCCACCTCGACCAGCTCGGCGGCCACCTTGGCTTGCTCTACCGTCTCGGCCACCACCATGACCACATGGTCACCCACATAGCGCACCTTGTGCTGCACCTTGCCCTGAGCCAGGATGGGGTGGGCGGGCTCTTTCATGGGCGTGCCGTCGGTGCTGGTGATCAACCAGCCGCAGGGCAGGCCATTGACCTTGTCACCGGCCACGTCCTGGCCGTCGAAGATGCCCACCACACCGGGGGCTTTGAGGGCTTTGTCTTTTTTGATGGACTTGATGTTGGCGTGGGCATGCGGTGAACGCACAAACACGCAATGCGTCATGTTGGCCAGGTCAATGTCGTCGGTGTATTGGCCTGCGCCGGTGAGGAAGCGATAGTCTTCCTTGCGAAGAACAGATTCGCCGATGTGAGGCAAGTTAGCAAAGTCGGTGGCACCCATGTGTGTCTCCAGAATCGATGGTGAAGGGTTGAATCAGGACTTCATTGCCGCCGCGCCTTCTTGCACGGCTTTGACAATGTTTTGGTAGCCCGTGCAACGGCACAGGTTGCCTTCCAGGCCTTCGCGAACCTGGGCTTCGCTGGCTTTGGGATGTTTGTGGCACAGGTCAATGGCACTCATGACCATGCCAGTGGTGCAAAAACCGCATTGCAGACCGTGGCAGTTCTTGAAGGCTTGTTGCATGGGGTGCAAGGTGCCATCGGGTGAAGCCAGACCTTCAATGGTGGTGATTTCAGCCCCAGCAGCCTGGGCGGCCAGCATGTTGCAGGACTTCACCGCATTGCCGTTCAAGATGACGGTGCAGGCGCCGCACTGAGCGGTATCGCAGCCCACGTGCGTGCCAGTGAGTTTGAGGTGTTCCCGCAAGGCTTGCACCAGCAGGGTATTGGGCGCAGCCTCAAGACTGACGGGCTTTCGATTGACGGTGAATTCAACCTTCATTCGGTTCTCCTGAACATTGGGAATTGGAAAAGACAGCAAAGGGTGCAAGTTAATTCAGAGCCTGCGCGATGTGTCTAGGGTTAACCCTTTTGGCCCAGACAGGGGCTCAGAAATTCTCAAAATGGAACAGACCTCACCGGGGAAACCCCAGGTTGAATGGGCTTGGACTGGCGGGGATTTCGAGCGGCATGACGCCAGGCCAAGGCCATCGGGCCGCTCTGGGGGGTGGTCAACATAAAATCCGGGGTTTTGAATCACGGAAAGCGTTCTCATGCCCACCACCCAGATCGATCAGGTGAACTTGCAAACCAAGGCCAATGTGTACTTCGATGGCAAATGCGTGAGCCACAGTTTCACCACCTCCGATGGTCAAACCAAGTCGGTGGGCGTGGTGCTCCCGGCCACCCTCACCTTCAAAACCGGTGCCCCTGAAATCATGGAATGCGTGGCGGGCGCTTGCGAATACAAGCTCGCAGGCAGCGATGCTTGGCTGCGCTCCGCGGCCGGGGAGCGTTTCCACATCCCCGCCAACAGCAGCTTCGAGATCCGCGTGAGCGAGGCCTATCACTACATTTGCCACTTTGGCTAAAGCCTGTTTGCCGCCGATTCCTCATCGGGGCATGCAGACGCACAGCGAGCACACATCATGAGCAACATCTTGCAAAACCTGCCCAAAGGGCAAAAAGTGGGCATTGCCTTTTCGGGCGGTCTAGACACCTCTGCAGCCTTGCTGTGGATGAAGCAAAAAGGGGCAATGCCCTTTGCCTACACGGCCAACCTGGGTCAGCCAGACGAATCCGATTACGACGAGATCCCGCGCAAGGCATTGGCCTATGGCGCCCAAAAGGCCCGTCTGGTGGATTGCCGTGCGCAATTGGCCCATGAGGGGATTGCCGCCATCCAGTGCAGTGCCTTTCACATTGCCACGGGCGGCATCACCTACTTCAACACCACGCCCTTGGGGCGCGCAGTTACGGGCACCATGCTGGTTGCCGCCATGAAGGAAGATGATGTCAACATCTGGGGCGATGGCTCCACCTTCAAGGGCAATGACATCGAGCGCTTCTACCGCTATGGCTTGCTTACCAACCCTGGCCTGAAGATCTACAAGCCCTGGCTGGACCAGACCTTCATTGATGAGCTGGGTGGCCGCAAGGAAATGAGCGAATTCCTCATCGCCCATGGCTTTGACTACAAGATGAGCGTGGAAAAGGCCTACAGCACCGACAGCAACATGCTGGGTGCCACCCACGAGGCCAAGGACCTCGAACACCTCGATCATGGGATTCGGATCGTCAATCCCATCATGGGGGTGCCCTTCTGGAAGCCCGAGGTGGAAGTCAAGGCTGAAGAGGTGCGGGTGCGCTTTGAAGAGGGCGTTCCGGTTGCCCTCAATGGCGTGGAGTATCCCGATGCCGTGGCGCTTTTTCTCAAGGCCAACGAGATTGGCGGGCGGCATGGCCTGGGCATGAGTGACCAGATTGAAAACCGCATCATCGAAGCCAAAAGCCGTGGCATCTACGAAGCTCCCGCCATGGCTTTGTTCCACATTGCCTACGAGCGCCTCGTCACGGGCATTCACAATGAAGACACGATTGAGCAATACCGCATCAATGGCATTCGACTGGGACGCTTGCTCTACCAAGGCCGCTGGTTTGACCCCCAGGCCATCATGCTGCGCGAGACGGCACAACGCTGGGTGGCTCGCGCAGTCACCGGCGAGGTCACGCTGGAATTGCGCCGTGGCAACGACTACAGCATCCTCAACACCGAGTCGCCCAACCTGACCTACGCCCCCGAGCGCCTGTCCATGGAAAAAGTGGAAGACGCACCCTTCTCCCCGGCAGATCGCATAGGTCAATTGACCATGCGAAACCTCGACATCACCGATACGCGGGGCAAGCTGGGCATTTATTCGCGCACGGGCTTGTTGCGGTTGGGCGAGGGGGCAGCCCTCATGCAATTGGGCAACGACGCCAAGCGCTGACCCCAGGCGCGGGTCATGCCCCCGCTCACTGAACGGCCAGGGCTTTTTCGATCAAGGCCTGGCCACCCGGTACCTTGCTGGCGAATTCCTTGTACGAGGTGTCTCGGGCAACGGCACGCCACTGGTCGGCCTGGGCCTTGCTCAGGGTCACCACCTTGATCTGGTGTCGTTTAAAAGTTTGCACCAATTCCTCGTCGAGCTTGCGGGACTCGTTCGAGAAAAAGACTTGCGCTTTTTTGCCCGCTGCCACCAAGGCCTTGCGCTGCGTCTCGTTGAGTTTGACCAGCGCCTTGTTGGAAATCAGCACGGGTTGGTACATGAACCACAAGGTGTCCTCACCCGGTGCCGTGAGGCATTTGATCTGTTCATACAGCTGAAAAGACACAAAGCTCACCGAGGAGGTGTCCAGGGCCTGGATCTGCCCCCTTTGCAAGGCGGCGTGGAGCTCGCTCGAAGGCAGCGTCACCGGGGCGGCACCTGCCCCTCTCCACATCTTGGCAAACGTGGCACCCGCTGAACGCACTTTGAGGTTTTTGGCATCCTGGGGCTCCAGAATGCATTGATCCCGCCCGCCCAAACCGCCCGCTAGCCAGGCATCGGCCAGCACCGTTGCCCCGCCGCGATGAATCAAGGCGCGAATGTCGTTCATGAAGGCCGAGTGATTCATGCGTTCAGCGTGGGCATGGTTGCGCACCAGGCCTGGCATGAGGGTGGCGCCAAATTCGGGGTGCGTGCTGGAGGCGTAATCCAGGGGCAACAGGGTGAGGTCAATTTGACCGCTGGTCAGGGCTTTCCACTGATCGTGGGGCTTGACCAGGCTGGCATTGGCAAACACCTTGAGTTCTAGGCCCACCTTGGCCGCCTGGACTTCCTTGGCCATGAGCTGAACCATTTCGTCGCGCACATCCCCTTTTCCACCTGGGAATTGGTGCGAGACTTTGAGTTGAACACTGGCTTGCCCCCAGGCGGCAACTGCCCAAAGACCCCAACTCAAGAATGCCAACATGTGCCGGAACAACGCGATCTCCGTGAACCTGGGAAAAGCCCAAGGCGGCGCATTCTAAAAATGGCAAACTTTCACCAACATTTCAATCTGGAGAAAAAACATGGAATCTGTGGATGTCAAAGAAGTAACTGAATCGGCTGAACATGCCAGCGATCCATTCAAAACCAAATGTGCCATGCTGGTTTCAGCCCTGGCCATGATCCTGGCCTTGGCCAGTCTGGGTGGGAGTAACGCCGCCAAAGAGGCCACCATGCACAACATCCTGGCGGCCAACTCTTTCAGTTTTTACCAGGCCAAAAACATTCGTCAGACCGCCCTCAAGCTGGCGGCAGATGACCTGGAAACACAGATGCAATGGCCTCAGCTGCCCGCCAACCTCAAGCAATCCATGGCCAAACGCCTGGAGTCTTATCGCGCCACCATCGCGCGCTACGAAAGCGAGCCCGACACAGGCGAGGGCAAGAAGGAACTCATGGCCAGGGCGCGCAGCCATGAGCACGAGCGCGACCTCGCTTTAGCGCGCGATCCCTGGTTTGATGCAGCCGAGGCCATGCTTCAGATCGCCATCGTGCTCATGTCCATCACCCTGATCACCGATCGTCGCTTGTTTTTCTGGGCGGCCAGTGGCTTGGGTCTGGTGGGCGCTTTGAGCACCCTCAATGGCTTTTTGCTGATCGTCTGAGCCTGCCTTGCCCGGCACCGTGGGTGCACAAGGGCAGGTTCAGATCACGGGGTGGATGGGAGCGTGACAAGAAAAGGGGGATTCAAATTCCCATTTCCTTGAACACTTCCCTGGCCAGTCGAAAGCCCTCGACCCCGGCTGGCACACCGCAGTACACCGAAACCTGCAAGAGGATTTCCTGGATTTCGTCCTTGGTCAGGCCATTGTTGATGGCCCCTTTGACGTGGAGCTTGAACTCATGTCCCCGATTGAGCGCGCACAGCATGGCCAGATTGATCATGCTGCGGGATTTGCGATCCAGGCCGGGGCGGTTCCAGATCTGATCCCAGCAGTAATCGGTGACCAGGGCTTGCAGCGGCATGCTGAATGCGTCGGCTTGCCCCACCGCGTGGTCCACATACTCGCGACCCAACACCTCGCGGCGGGTTTGTAGGCCTTTTTGATTGAGAGATTCAGACATGTTCACTCCAAGTCGATTGATCATGCGCCAAGCATAAGAGCATTTTTTGTGACACATTCCCCGCTTGGTTATCGTTACATTTCAAGCCCATGAAAACGCTAGAACTCACTGTCAATGGTCAGCCCCATCGCTTGGAAGTCGACGAGCGAAGCCTGCTGGTCGATGTATTGCGACAACACCTGGGCCTCACCGGCACCCATGTGGGGTGTGACACCAGTCAGTGTGGATGCTGTACGGTGTTGCTCAATGGCGATGCGGTCAAGTCATGTTCCTTGTTGGCTTTGCAAGCCCATGGCGCAAACGTCACCAGCATCGAAGGCTTGGCTCAGCCAGGTGGTGCAGCCCATCCGGTCCAGGACGCATTTTCAAAGTGCCATGCCTTGCAATGCGGCTACTGCACGCCTGGCATGATCATGGCGACGGTGAGTCTGTTGCGCAGTTGCCCCAAGCCAAGCGATGCGGAGATTGAGCATGGCCTGGAGGGCAATCTGTGTCGTTGCACGGGGTACATCAACATCGCCAAGGCCGTGCATGAGGCGGCCCAGCAAATGCCATCTGGCAAGTCTGCAGGGGGCCACGCATGAAGACCTTGCAACCGGTTGAGCTGGCTCAGCCCGCCCGCAAAGAAGATGCCCGCCTGGTCAGTGGCCTGGGTCGATTCACCAGCGATCATGTTCGCCCCCATGGCCTTCACATGGTGGTCGTGCGTTCGGTCCATGCCCATGCGCGCTTGCGTTCGGTGAATACCCAGGCTGCTCAAAGCTCGCCTGGTGTGCGCTGGGTGGCAACAGCCAAGGACATGCAGGCCTTGGGCGCTCAGCCCATTCCCCATCCGGTCACGGTCAAGCACAGGGATGGCTCGGACCAGATCGTGGTGCGCATGCCCATCCTGTCCCAGGACAAAGTTCATTTTGTGGGGCAGCCCATTGCCTTTGTGGTTGCCGACACCCTGTGGCAAGCCATGGACGCAGCCGAGTGCGTGGTGGTGGACTACGAACCCCTGCCTGCGTTGGTGGACATGCGCGCGGCGGTGAGCCAGGGCGCACCTCAACTGCATGAGGCCGCCCCCGCCAATACGTCGGTGATTTTTGCGGCCGGAGATGCGCAGGCGGTGAACGACGCCATGGCCAAAGCCCGCCACATCAGTCGGCTGACCATCAACAGCCAGCGCCTCATCGGTGCTCCCATGGAGCCGCGCGCAGTGGTTGCCCATCACGATGCAGGCACAGGCGTGACGCTGGTGAACTCGCCCAGCCAGGGCATCAATGCCCTCAAGGGTTTTTTGAACACCATCACGGGTTTGACAGATCAGTCCCTTCGCATCGAAACCCAGGATGTGGGCGGCTCCTTCGGCTTGCGAGGGGGAGCCTACAGCGAGCATGCGGGGGTGATTTTTGCAGCGCGAGCCCTTGGGACTTCCGTCTCCTGGGTGGGAACCCGCAGCGAATCCTTTTTAAGTGACTGGCATGGCCGGGCTTTGAGCCTTGAGGGTGAGATCGGTCTGGATGAAGCGGGGCAGATTGTGGCCATCCGCTTCAACGATTGGGTGGACGTGGGTGCATACAACGCCATGATGAGCACCTTCATTGGCAGCCGCAATTTGTCCATCACCATGGGCGGGGTTTATCGCGTGCCTGCGCTGAGCATGTGCTCACGCATGGTCTACACCAACACCACCCCGATCTCGGCTTATCGGGGCGCTGGCCGCCCCGACATCGCCTATGCCATCGAGCGCTTGGTTGACCATGCGGCGCATGAACATGGCTTTGATCCAGTGGCCTTGCGGCGTCGCAATTTTGTGCCACCCAGCGCCTTCCCCTACACCACGCCCATGGGCAATGTCTACGACTTGTGCGAGTCAGAACAACTCATGGACCGTGCCTTGCAACTGGCTCAACACGACAGTTTTGAGCAACGCCGCGCTCAGGCCTTGCAACAAGGCAAGCTCAGGGGGTTGGGGCTGTCGGTGTTTCTGGAGTCGTCCGGTGCAGGGGGTGTGCCCAAAGACCAGGTGCGCGCCCAATTCAACGCGCAAGGTCAATTGGTGATTTATGGCGTGACCGGGCCTTCGGGTCAGGGGCACGAGACTTCGTTTGCTCAGGTCTTGCTCACCCATTTGGGTTGGCCTTCGCAGCGCGTCATCTACCGTGCGGGCGACCCGGCGCAGGAGTTGGTGGGCAATGGCACAGGGGGATCCCGATCACTCTATGGCGCGGGCAGCGCTTTGGTGAACCTGTGCCAGCGCATGGTGGAGAGTTTCACGCCGCTGGCGGCTGAAGTCATGCAGGTGCCTCATGCCCACTGGGTGGGCACGCATTGGGAAGCGCCGCAACAGCCCCATCGCACCTGTCACATGACCGACCTGGTTGACTCCCCCGTGTTTGCCGCGCAGCAGGGTGTGTTTTTCATGGGAGAGGCCAGCTCGGGCGTGACCTATCCCAATGGGTGCCATGTGGCTGAGGTGGAAATCGATCCCACCACGGGCCAGACCCAATTGATCCAATATGTGGCGGTGGACGATCTGGGGCATGTGGTTTCGCCACCATTGGTCAAAGGTCAGGTTCATGGCGGCGTTGCCCAAGGCTGGGGACAGGCCTTTTGCGAGCAGGCGGTGTATGACGAGCATGGTCAATTGCTCACCGGTTCATTCATGGACTACGCCATGCCCCGCATGGGCGATGTCCATCACCTCCAGTGCGAAACCGTTGAAGTCCCCACACAGCTCAATTTGCTCGGTGCCAAAGGGGTGGGTGAGTCAGGCTGCACGGGCTCCTTGCCTGCGCTGGCCAATGCCATGATGGATGCCATGCGTGCCCACGGCGTCCAGGCCATGGACATGCCCTTTACCCCCGAAAAAGTCTGGCGCGCTTTGAATCGTCTGCCGGCCCGCTGATCACCCTCACTTCACTCTAAAGGAGACCTCCATGCCAGCAGCCTACCTGGTGGGACACATCACCATCACCAATCCCCAGGGTTATGGGGCTTATTCAGCGCAAGTGCCGGGCACGCTCAAAGCCTTTGGCGGCAGCTACCTGGTGCGCGGCGGGCATGCCGATGTGCTTGAGGGCAGCGGCCTGGGTGAGCGCCATGTCGTGATTGCATTTCCAAGTCGTGAGCAAGCTCAGGCCTGGTACAACAGCGCGGCCTATCAAGCCATCATTGGCTTGCGGCAGTCCAATTCCACGGGCCAATTGGTGTTGGTGGATGGCGTGGATGTGCAACCCGTCTGACGGGTGCAGTGTTTGAAATTTTCAAGGAGTTCCTATGAATTGGGTCATCGCCAGTGTGTTGATTGCGGGCCTCTTGCCCGTGGTGTGTGCCGGCATTGCCAAGTGGGGCGCGCGTGGGTATGACAACCACCAGCCCCGTGAATGGTTGACGGCTCAGACGGGGCATCGCGCCCGTGCCAACAATGCCCAAGCCAATAGCCTGGAAGCGTTTCCGCTGTATGCGGCGGGCGTGATCTTGGCCATGCTCTCTGGGGTGGAAGTCATCACCTTGCAGGTGGTGGCGGCCTTGTTTGTCGTGGCTCGCCTCGTCTACATCTATTGCTATGTCAGCGATCGCGCCACCTTGCGATCACTGGTGTGGATGGTGGGTTTTGGCGCCAGCCTGAGCCTGTATGTCTCGGCCATTCGCGCGTTGTGAGTCAAGGGCGGCTGTGGGCTGCGCCATTCAATCCTGGCCAAACAAATCGCGGGTGTAGACCTTGTGAGCCACGTCGGCGAGTTCGGCGCTGCGTCGGTTGGTCAGGATGAGGTCCACGTCAGCCTTGAATCGATCCAGGTTGTGCTCGACCCGTGAGTGAAAAAACTCGTTTTGCTTGAGGGCGGGTTCGTACAGGATCACCTCAATGCCCTTGGCTTTGATGCGCTTCATGACCCCTTGGATGCTGGACTCGCGAAAGTTGTCCGAACCTTCCTTCATGATGAGCCTGTAAATGCCCACCCGGCGAGGTTGTCTGGCGATCACCTCGTCTGCGATGAAGTCTTTGCGGGTGGTGTTGGCTTCGACAATGGCCTGAATCAGGTTTTGCGGCACATCCCTATAGTTCGCCAGCAATTGTTTGGTGTCTTTGGGCAGACAGTAGCCCCCATAACCAAAAGAGGGGTTGTTGTAATGGTTCCCAATGCGCGGATCCAGGCACACGCCTCGCACGATGTCCAGCGTTTGCAGGCCATGGGTGGCTGCATAGGTGTCGAGTTCGTTGAAAAAAGCCACACGCATGGCCAGGTAGGTGTTGGAAAACAGTTTGACGGCCTCAGCCTCTGTGCAGGGCATGGTGAGGACTTCAACGTCTGGGCGCTGAGCCGCTTGTGCCAGCAATTGGGCAAAGCGGCTTGATGCCTCGCACACCGGGCTCACCACAATCCTGGAGGGGTGCAAGTTGTCGTACAGGGCTTTGCCTTCGCGCAAAAACTCTGGTGAGAACAAGATCCGGTCCGTGCCCAACGCCTTGCGTCTGGCTTCGGTGTAGCCCACCGGGATGGTGGATTTGATGACCACCCAGGCCTTGGGTGCGAGCCTGAGCGCCTCTTCGATCACATGGTCCACAGTGGCCGTGTTGAAGCGATTGGTGGTGGGGTCGTAATCGGTGGGTGTGGCCACAATCACAAAGTCTGCATGTGCATAAGCCGAGGTGGGCTCGGTGGTGGCCGTGAGGTGCAACTGCTGGCTCGCCAGGGCTTGCTCGATGAGTTCATCCTGGATGGGTGAGCGTTTCTGTCTCAAGGTCTCTACGCGCTGTGCATCGATGTCCAGTGCCGTCACAGCATGCTGCTTGGCCAGCAAGACCGCCAAGGACAAGCCCACATAGCCTGTTCCAACGACGGTGATGTTGATCTGGGTGGCACGGGGTGGGTTCATGGTGTGGCCTTATGGGTTAAGCAGCGCAGGTGGGATGAGCCTTTGTGGGTGGGGCGATGACTATTGTCAAACTAAAAACCATCAATTAGAGTGGCACATTATGAAATTCGCTTCGTGGGGCGTGGTGCTGCTCGTGGTTTTGAGTGGGTGTGCCAGCCAAAGTCAAAAAACCCTGGCAGGTCTGGATCCCTCCAAGCCCGAGTACGCCTCGGAGGCCTGCGAGCACATGCGCCAAAAGGTATGGATTCATCAGGATCTCAAGCATGCCAAGGCAGTGGGAAGCGGTGCGGCCATGTTGCTGCTGGGGCCGGTGTCATTTGTCCCCGTGCTGGTGGGCAATGTGGGGCTTTCGGTTGCAGATCATTCGGACGCCAATCAGGTTGCAATGGCTTGTGGCGGCACCCCCCGGGGTGCATTGCAAACCACTGGCGATGTCTTCCTGGAAAACTCCCTCAACTTCATCACCCGTGGGGCTTCGGTCCCCAGCAAATGATCAGTTGCCCTGCAGCATGAGGCTCATTTGAGCTCAGGCAATTCGATCTTCACTTCCAACACATCCAGGTTATCAGCCCGCTCCAGATTGACTTGAATGTCATTGGGGTTGACTTTGACGTACTTGGAAATCACGGCGACCAGGTCGCGCTGCAAGTCTGGCAGGTAGTTGGGGGTGCCCGCATTTCGCCCAGCACGCTCATGAGCCAGGATGATTTGCAGGCGCTCTTTGGCCACCGAAGCCGTCTTCTTTTTTTCACCAAGGATGAAAGACAGAAAGGACATGTTCACTTCCTGCCGAAAATGCGACTGAGCAAACCGCCTTTGGGGGCGTCGGTGAAACGCAGTGGCTTGTCTTCGCCCAAAAAGCGATCCACCACGTCGCGATAGGCCTCGGCAACATTGGAGTTGTCCATGTGAATCGCGGGCACGCCCTGGTTGGAGGCCTGCAGCACGTCTTCTGATTCGGGGATCACGCCAATGAGCGGGATGCGCAAGATGTCCTGGATGTCATCGAGCGAGAGCATTTGGCCATCCTGGACGCGAGTGGGGTTGTAGCGCGTGATCAGCAGATGTTCCTTGATGGGTTCCTCGCCACGGATGGCGCGCTGGGTTTTGCTGCTGAGCATGCCCAGGATGCGGTCTGAATCTCGAACAGAGGAGACCTCGGGATTGGTCACCACCAAGGCCTCATCGGCGAAATGCATGGCCATGAGTGCGCCGGTTTCAATGCCAGCGGGTGAGTCGCAAACGATGTATTCAAAACCCAATTCAGACAATTCACGCAAGACACGCTCGACGCCGTCAAGACGCAGGGCCTCTTTGTCACGGGTTTGGGAAGCCGCCAGCACGGACAGCTTGTCGCAGTGCTTGTCGCGGATCAAGGCTTGGCCCAGGGTGGCTTCACCCTGGATGACGTTCACGAAGTCGTAAACCACCCTGCGCTCGCACCCCATGATGAGATCGAGGTTGCGCAAGCCCACATCGAAATCGATGACGGCGGTCTGATGGCCCTTGCGGGCGAGGCCGGATGCAAAACTGGCACTGGTGGTGGTTTTTCCAACGCCACCCTTGCCTGAGGTGACCACAACGACTTTTGTCATTTCAAACTTCCTGATCTCTTCAAACCGCGACAGTTTACATGGGTGCCATGACCAGCCTATCGTCTTCCAGCCTCACCTGGGCAGCTTTGCCAAGTACTTGATCGGGCAAAGGCGTGTCACTGGTTCGATAAACCCCGGCAATGGCAATCAGTTCGGCTTCCAGACAGGTGGTGAAGATGCGCGCACTGGTGTCGCCCTTGGCGCCAGCAATGGCTTTGCCCCTGAGTGGGGCATAGACATGAATATGGCCATCGGCCATGACCTCGGCGCCGGGGTTGACCATGGCCAGCACAACGAGGTCTCGCCCCTTGGCATAAATCTGTTGGCCTGAGCGAAGCGGTTTGTCAATGACCATGGCCGGTTGAGCCACCCACACTTCTTTGACCACTTCCTGGATGACCTCTTGCGCAGGTGCGGGCTGCGCCTTGGCTGCAACCGGTTTGCTCAATGGCTCTGCAACAAACAAACCGCACAGCTCAGCCTGGGCGAGGTGGGCGGCGTGGGTGCTGCGCAAGGCCACCGGATTCATGCGATGGCGCTGGAGCAGGGCGCAAATGGACTTCAAATCAATGGGACCGTCCTCTTGGGGCAAAGCCGTGAGGTCGATCAAGACGGCCTCGCCATCAAAAAAGCCTGGGTTGTCGGCCAGCTTGCTGGACAAGGCCGTCTCCAGATCCTGAGTCAGGGCTGACTTGATGTGCAGCGCCATCAGGGACGCTTGTGTGGATTTGATCTCGAAAGGATGCATGTCATGAGGTCAGTGATGCGCCAAGGCTTGGGCTGGTGAACTGTAACCGCTCGCGCTGCGGCGCCTCAAAGCCCTGGCCTTCCCGGTGAAAATGAGCGCTTGAGCACAGTGGGGTGTGGATTGAGCATCTTTTTGTTGTACCTGTTGGTCTTGATCGGGGTATTGCTGTGGCGCAGTCGGGCGCTCAAAGGGCCTTGGTGGTTTTTGCTGCGCAGCTTTTTCCCCAATTGGAAGTTCTACGACGTGGTCGGTCATCTGCCCAGGGTCTGGGTGAGGTGGGTTGATGCGCAAGGGCAGTGGTCTGAGCCCGAGCTGTGGTGGCCTAGGCAAACCTATCGCCCCTGGAGCCTGTTTCACAACGCTGATGGCAACTTGTTGCTTGCCCGGCAAAACCTGATTGATCACTGGGCCAGCGATTTGGCCGGCAGTTCGGTGTCGCATGCCAAGGCCGCCTTGGTGAGCGGCGCTTTGGTGGAGCGTCACCTCAGCCATGATGTGCGTGCAGTTCATCCCCAGGCCATGGCCTTTGAATATGTGCTTCGCATGGAACACCCCGACCCAACCCATGCCCAAGCCAGCCTGCAAGTGTTTCGCTCCGCTGCCGTTGTGCTCAAGGGGCAGCCATGATCAGTGGAGACATCCTGGTTCGGGCCACCGAAGTGCTGTGCGGCATCAACTTGCTCATACAGGGATGGGAGTACTGGCGCTTGAGGGGCATTCAAAGTGCCGACGCGCCGTGGTCCTGGCTGGTTCAAGGTCAGGATGTGCCGCCAGGCTGGATCCATCGTCTGCTGGACGTGCTGTTTGAAGACAAGGTTCACCACGCGCATTTGCTGCTTCGCCTGGTGCTGGCACTGTGGTTGGTGGTCATGGGGTCGTCCCTTGGCGTGGTGCTGGTGCTTTGGCTGGGACAAATCGCCTGGATGATCCGCTGGCGGGGCGCATTCAATGGTGGCAGTGACTTCATGACCCAGGTTGTGCTCACGGGCATGCTGTTGGCCCATGTGCTGCTGGGGCTGGGCATGGGGCCTTTGTCCTGGGCTTTGGGTTTGGGTTGGATTGCGCTCAATGCCACCACTTCATATGTGATTGCAGGCGGGGTGAAATGGCTGCAGCCGCAATGGCGCAATGGCACAGCGTTGCCGGTGTTCCTGGACACGGGCTTGCATGGACCTCTGCCTGTGCACAGCATCTTCCGTCGCCCATGGGTCGCCAAATGCGCTGCCTGGTCCTTCATGACTTGGGAAGCCACCTTTCCCCTGGCCTTCATTTCAGTCGAATTGGCCCTGCTTGAATGTTCGGTGGCGCTCTTTTTTCACCTTTTGGTCTTTCGTTTTTTCGGTTTGAACCGATTCGTATGGGCATGGCTTGCCAGCTTCCCCGCCATCATTTGGGGCAGTGTGTGGGTCGGGCTTACCACAACATGAATCGACGCATCCTTAAAGGATCAACTAGTTACGCCGATTAATTGATGTGGGCGTTGTGGGCGTCGTTGATATAAGTGGGATTCATGAGGTGAATTGCCTAAAATCCACGACTCTGTTGTCGGCTCCTCTGATGGGGCTGTGAATTCTTTTTGAGTGTCGATCTATGCAACTGATGTGGTTATCTGGCCCAACGGGCGAAGTCAAGTACATCTCGGTGACCTACCGCACCGTGATTGCTGCAGGCTTTGCGCTAGGCGTCGTCCTGTTGCTGATGGGTTTCTTACTGCACTTTGTGGGATTCAAGATCGCGGTGGAATACAACCCTGATCTGGCCAGGAGCATTGGCGGCGTGACCACCGAGGCCGAGCAGCGCCGCATGGAGTCCGTCTATCGCAGCAACGTTGATGAGTTGCGCGCCAGCCTCCAGTCCACCGTCAACGAAGTCAAACAACTCGAAGCCGCCAAGAACCGTTTCCTGGAACTGGCCACCCCCCCGGGGCTCAGGGACCAACTCAACAAGAACGCCCGCAACCAGAGCAAGGGTGGTCCCCTGGTCTCCATCCGCCCCTTTGCCTCGGTGTTTCGCTTGCCCTTGCCCAATGAAATCGATCAGATGCAGCAAGACATTGATCAAACCCGTCGTGCGGTGACGGACCTGCATGATCAATGGAAGTCGCAACTGGATTGGCTGGCCTCCATGCCCATCACCTTGCCCGTGCACGAGGATCACCGCCTCAGCAGTGGCTTTGGCATCCGCACCGACCCCTTTACAGGCAGCCTGGCCATGCACGAAGGCCTGGACTTTGTGGCGCCCATTGGAACCCCTGTCATGGCCACTGCCCCTGGTCAGGTCATCCGCTCCGAGCGTGACTTGTCCTATGGCAATGTGATCGATATCTTGCACTCCGATGGCTTTCTCACCCGCTACGCCCATTTGAGTGTTCGCATGGTCAAAGAGGGCGACATGGTCCAGCGCCATCAACTCATTGGCCAGGTCGGTAGCACGGGGCGCTCGACCGGCCCCCATTTGCATTACGAGATTCATCGCCGGGAACGGCCCCTCAATCCCACACTCATGCTCTCTCGCAACGCGAGTTGAGCGGGTTCATGTTCATTTGGAGTGCTCATGTTTGAAAAATTGCGCGACAAACCCATCGCTGCCTCCCAAGAGCGCTTTGACACCATCATCGGCAAAACCACCCAGATCTTTGGTCGTCTGGTGTTGCACGACAGCGTGCGCATCGACGGCAAGGTGATTGGCAACATCGAGACCACCAAGGACAACAAGGTCACCGTGGCCATTGGCGCGACTGGCGAAGTCTCGGGTGACGTCACCGCCCACCGTGTGATGGTGGCTGGCAAGGTGGAAGGCAACATCTACGCCAGTGAGCGTGTTGAGTTCCACAAGGACTCCGTTGTTCATGGCGACATCTCCTACGGCTCCATCGCCGTGGAGCATGGCGCGCGCCTCTTGGGTCTGGTGATTCAAAACCCCGCTGGCGCACAAAATCAAAATCCTTCCAACGAAGCCAGCAACGCCATCAAGACCGCAGCGGGTCGTTGACCCTCACCTTGAGGCGGCTGGCTTGAGCACCTCAACGGAGTGCCTCGCATGAGCATGAACAACCTGGACCCCGGCTGGCTGGATCGCATGTACAACAACCGCCAGCTCGTTCCCGAGCATGGTGAATTTTTTGCACGCTGGGCCACTGAATCCGCCCGGGCCAGACAAGGCCACTGCACCCTGGATCTCAGTTATGGCGCCGGGCAGGGCGAGACCCTGGACATCTTCCCTGCGAACCGCCCCCATGCCCCGGTGCTGGTCTTCATTCACGGCGGCTACTGGCGTTCGCTGGACAAATCGGACCATTCCTTTGTGGCGCCCGCTTTTGCAGCCCAGGGTTACTGCGTGGTGGTGGTCAATTACGCCTTGTGTCCTGCGGTGACCATCCCTCAGATCAGTTTGCAAATGGTCAAGGCCATGGCCTGGGTATGGCACAACATCCAGGCATGGGGCGGTGACCGCGATCAGTTGCATGTCCATGGCCATTCGGCGGGTGGGCATTTGGTGGCCATGCTCATGGCCTGCGATTGGCCTTTGGTGGATCCGCAGTTGCCAAGGCATCTCATCCGCTCGGGCATGTCCATCTCTGGCTTGCACGAACTCGAGACCGTGCGCCATGTGCCTTTTTTGCAAGAAGCCCTTCAACTCACCGCAGACGATGCCTTGCGTTGCAGTCCCGCCTGGATGCCTGCACCAGCGCATGGCCGTTGCGGCTGTGTCGTGGGGGGGCGTGAGAGCGATGAATTCATTCGGCAAAACGCACTGTTGGCCCAGTCCTGGGGCGAGGACCGCGTGTCGCTCACAGCCAGCCTGCCGGGCTTGCACCACTTCAGCATCGTGGAAGACTACGCCAACTCCAACGGTGGCTTGCATCGCATCGCTTTGGATTTCATGTCCAGGGCTTGATGCCCTTGTGCATTCTGTCTTGCCCTGTCTATAGAGCCAGGGCGTTTCTGCCATGAGTCACCCCTGTCATCGCCTTCATCTCTCGGGTGGGGCAGTCCTACAATGGCCGCCCATGAATCGCACGCCCTTCAATCCATTGGGAGTCCTTGTTTGAAGGTCTTGATGGTCAAGCTCACCTCCCTGGGTGATGTGATCCACACCCTGGCTGCAGCCCGTGAGCTGGTGGCGGCCAAGCCCCACATCGAACTCCATTGGGCGGTGGATGAGCAATTCGCCGCCATCCTCAGAGCCTGTCCTTATGTGCACCGTGTCCACCCCTTGCCCCTTCGCCGATTGGGGCTTCGCTGGTGGCATGCCGATTGGCAAAAGGCCTTGGCTGCCTTGAGGCAATCCGCATTCGATGCCGTCATCGATGCTCAAGGCCTCACCAAATCGGCCTGGGTCAGTTGGATGAGTCCGCTCACCCCATCTGGTCAACGCTTTGCGCTGGCGCATCGCACCGATGGCTCTGCCTACGAGGCCCCCACGCGCTGGGTGGCTGATGTGGCCATCGAGACCCCCCGCCATGTGCATGCCGTGGAACGTGCCCGCCTGCTGTGTGCCTCGGCTTTGTCCTATCCCTTGCCCTCATGGTCGAGCACCCGTCAATCGCCTTGGCTGGTGGTGCAACCTCATCCCCAGGTGGCCGCATCGTGCGTGGCCTTAGTGCACGGCACCTCACGCGCGGACAAGGCCTGGCCTTTGTCGCACTGGGTCGAGCTGGGTCAGCGACTCGACAAGCAAGGCTGTGGTCTCGCCTTGATGCATGGCAATGACAACGAGGCCTGCGAGGCCAGCCAGATTCAGGCTCAGCTGAAGGCGGCAGGCGCGCAAGTCGACCTATGGCCCCGATCCGACCTGAGCACCCTGACCAAGCGTCTGGCCGCATGCCGGGGTGTGATTGGCGTGGATGGTGGGGTCAGTCACATTGCCGTCGCGTTGGGCTTGCCGCATGTGCAAATCTATAACTTCGATACGGCTTGGCGCACGGGACCCTTGCATGAGCCCCAACAGATCAGTGTGTTTGATTCGCCTTTCCCAAGTGTGGATCAAGTCTGGCAAGCCTGGCTCACCAGCGTTGCGGAGGCGATGTGATGGGTTGGACTTACAACGCCTTGATGCGCGCCTTGGTGCCCCTGGTCAAGCGCCATCTGCATCAGCGTGCCCGCAAAGAGCCGCTGTATGCCCACGCTTGGCAAGAGCGCTTTGGCGTGTATGCGCAAGCCCCTCAGGTGATGGACGTGTGGTTGCACGCCGTGTCCTTGGGCGAAGCCCGCGCTGCGCGCATCCTGATTGAGCGGCTGCGCGCCAGGATGCCCCACTGGCGCTGGCTCCTCACGCAAGGCACGGCCACCGGGCGCGCCGAGTTGGCGCAACTGGTTCGCGAGGGCGATGTGCAGGTGTGGCAGCCCTGGGATACGCCGCAAGCCGTGGCCTCCTTTCTGGATCATTTCAAACCGCGCATCGGCCTCATCATGGAAACCGAGGTTTGGCCCAATTGGATTCATGAGGCCAATGCGCGTGGCCTGCCCCTGGTCATGGTCAATGCCCGCCTCTCCGAGCGATCGCTCAAGAAAGCCCAACGCTTGTGGTTCTGGTCACGCCCTGCGTATCAAGGCATTCACTTGGCCCTGGCACAAACCCAGGCCGATGCAGACCGATTGGCGCAGGCTGGGGTGGAGCGTCTCAAAGTGCTGGGCAACCTCAAGTTCGATGCCCGCATCCACACCGGACAGTGGCAAATGGGGCAAGACCTTCGCCAACGCCTGGGCAAGCCCGTGGTGATGCTGGCCTCTTCCCGCGAGGGCGAGGAAGCCCAATGGGCACAAGCCTGGCTCAAGGCCAGAGCCAGTTGGAGCCCGGTTCACTGGCTTATCGTTCCCCGACATCCTCAGCGCTTTGAGGAGGTGGCTCTCGCATTGCAGGCGCAGGGCTTGACTGTGGTGCGGCGCTCAAGCCTGCCCGCCAATGCCAATGCGTGGCCAGCTTTGAGCACCGACACCGTGCTGCTGGGCGACAGCCTGGGCGAGATGTCGTTCTATTACGGGCTGAGCGATGTAGCCCTCATGGGTGGCAGTTTTGAGCCCCTGGGGGGACAAAACCTGATTGAGGCCTGTGCCTGTGGTTGTCCGGTCTTGGTGGGGCCACACACCTTCAATTTCAAGCAGGCCACCGAATTGGCCGTGGAGGCTGGGGCAGCTATGCGGGTGGCAGATGTCCAGGCCGCTTTGCTGCGCGCCAAGGCACTGGTGAGTGAGCCTGACCAGATCGAGCGACTCAAGCGCCATGCGCTGGCTTTCACCAAGGCGCATCAGGGCGCGACCGAGGCCACGGTGGAGGAAATCTTGAGCCTGCTCAAGCCCTGACGTTGGCGAGGCCCCGCACCAAGGCGAGCCTGCCCGCATCCATGGGGCAAGCCCAGGGTCAGGCTCAGGGTTGGGTCAGCCGGTTGACGGTTTCCAGGTCTTGCACCGACAACACACCCGCAGCCAGCTTGAGCTTGAGCGTGGCCAGGACCACGTCGTAGCGCGCCTTGGACAACTTGGCTTTGGTGTCATAGAGCTGGCTCTGGGAGTTGAGCACGTCGATGTTGATGCGCACGCCCACTGAATAACCCAGCTTGTTGGCGTCGAGCGCAACCTGTGACGAGTTTTCAGCAGCCTCCAGGGCTTTGACCTGGGCCAAACCCGACTGGACCGCATAAAAAGCGGTCCGGGTGGATTGGGTGGCGCTGCGCTCCGTCGCTTGCAAATCAGCCTGGGTTTTGGAGAGCAGGGCGGCGGTCTCCAGCTCGCGCTTGGTCAGCGCACCACCGGCGTAAAGCGGGTAAGTCAGGGCCAGACCCAGCGAGGTGGTGATGTTCTTGCCACTGATGGTGGAGGAGGTCGAGGAGCCATTCATCAGGTGCGTGGCGCCGGAGGAAGCCTGAAGGTCCAGGGTGGGCAATTGCGCGGCCTTGGCTTTGGCGGCTTCTTTTTCGGCCACTTGCACATCCAAGCGAGCCTTGAGCACGGCCGCTTGCTGATTGAGGGTGAGGCTCACCCATTCGCTTTCGGTGGCGGGGTCGAGCTTGCCAAAGGCCTGGGAGAGCGACAAGGCATTGGGCTTGGCGGTGGCCTGACCCACCAGTTGATCCAGCGCCAATTGCTTGACGCGCACATCGTTTTCAGAGGCGATTTCCTGGGCCAAGACCAGGTCGAATCGGGCTTGGGCTTCGCGCGTGTCGGTGATGGTGGCCGTGCCCACCTCGAAGTTGCGTTGTGCAGAGGCAAGTTGCTCAGCCACAGACTGCTTTTGTGCACGAACAAAAGTCAGCGTGTCTTGGCTTGCCAGCACATCGAAATAGGCCTGGGTCACCCGGATCATCAGGTCTTGTTCGGCGGTCTTGAGTTGCAGGCGTGCTTGAGAGCGTTGCAGCTCGGCCGCTTCATAGGTGCGCAGGTTGCCAGGGCGAAACAGGGGCTGAGTCGCAGAGAGGGTGGCGTTGGAAGTGCCGTAATCGCGGTCGTAGGCGCTGCTGCTGGAGCTCGGTCCATCGGGGATCAAACCACTTTGCGTGCGGCTAGTGCCCACAGACACAGTGACCGACGGCCTCAAACCGGCCACGGCCTGATCGGCCTTGGCTTCGTTGGCGCTGAGCAAGGATTGCGCAGACTTGTAGCTCGCGTCATAGGCCAGGGCAGCACGGTACCAGTGCATCAGGTCTTCGGCCTGGCTGGGCTGGGCAGTGAGCATGCCAAGGGCGGCCACCAGGGGCAGTAAACGTGCGTTCATGGGAATCCTTGTCAGACGGGCGCTCATGGCGAAGGGGGATAGGGGGGTGGGAATCAAGTGACCCATTCAGTAGGTG
>RGCL01000043.1 GCA_009919175.1 Betaproteobacteria bacterium | reverse complement strand
TGAGCCTCATGCTTGGCGGCGTGGCCTTCATGGCATTGGTGGGGCCGCTGGGCTTCATGCGGCGGGCACGGCCTGCGGCATGGGGGTGGCGCGTGCCTTTGATGCGCCCCTGGGTGGCAAGTCGCTGCTCATTTGCGCGCTGCTCTCCACCTTGTTCTGGGTGCTGTTTGCCGTGATCCTTGGCGTGGGGCTTGGCCCCGGTCTGCCCTGGCTGATCTGATCTTGTTTTCTCGAACGGGAGTCCATCATTTCTTCGTTTGACGCTCTCCTCGCCGGTTTTGGCAACGCCTTGCAACCCCTGACCCTGATGTGGGGCTTCATTGGCTGTTTTGTGGGCACGCTGGTGGGCGTATTGCCTGGCATCGGACCCGCACTCACCATTGCCTTGCTGCTGCCCCTGACCTATCACGTGCCCGCCACCAGCATGTTTGTGATGTTTGCCGGGATTTATTACGGCGCGGCGTATGGCGGCTCCACCACCTCCATCCTGATCAAGACCCCAGGCGAAGCCTCGTCGATGATGACGGCCATCGAGGGCAACAAGATGGCGCGCAATGGCCGCGCAGGCCAGGCATTGGCCACCGCCGCCATCGGCAGTTTTGTCGCCGGCACGATTGGCACCCTGGCGCTGACCTTCATTGCCCCTTGGGTGGTCGAAGCAGCGCTCGCCTTTGGCCCCGCCGAATACTTCAGCCTCATGGTGCTGTCGGTCGTGGCGGTTTCGGCGGTGCTGGGCAACTCCATGCTGCGCGGCCTGATCGCCTTGGCCGTGGGCGCCCTGGTGGGGCTGGTGGGCATTGACTTGCAAACCGGACAAGCGCGCTTCACGTTTGGCCATGCGCAGCTGCTCGACGGCATCGAGGTCACCATTGCCGCAGTGGGTTTGTTTGCCGTGGGTGAGGCCTTGTTTTTGGCCTGGCAGGGGCGCGAATCCAAAGCGGGCGAAGTCATGAAGGTCTCGGGCAGCCTGTGGATGAGCAAAGAAGACTGGTCCCGCTCCTGGAAGCCCTGGTTGCGCGGCGCGTTTTATGGCTTCCCCATCGGCGCCATGCCCGCAGGGGGCGCTGAGCTGCCCACCTTGCTCTCTTATTACACCGAGAAAAAACTCAGCCGCCACCCCGAAGAATTTGGCCAAGGCGCCATCGAAGGTGTGGCCGGTCCAGAGGCCGCCAACAACGCGGCGGCAGCGGGCGTGCTCATGCCCTTGCTCACGCTGGGCATCCCCACATCGGCCACGGCGGCCATCATGCTCTCGGCCTTCGAGGGCTATGGCATTCAAACCGGCCCCCAACTCTTTGCCTCACAAAGCAGCCTGGTGTGGACGCTCATTGCCAGCCTCTACATCGGCAATGTGATCTTGCTCATCCTCAACCTGCCCTTGGTGGGCTTGTGGGTCAAGCTGCTCAAAATCCCGCCACCCTGGCTGTACGCGGGCATCATCGTGATTTCGACCGCGGGCGTGTATGGCGCAGGCAACTCCGTCTTCAACGTGGGCTTGCTGTTTGCCTTTGGCCTCATCGGCTTTGCCATGCGCCGCTTTGACTTTCCCGCCGCCCCCTTGATCGTGGGGCTCATTCTTGCGCCCATGGCCGAGCAATCCATGCGCCAAGCCCTCACCATCAGCATGGGCGACTGGACCACCTTTGTCACCCGCCCACTCTCGGCCACCTTGCTGGGCATTGCCGCAGCCTTGTTGCTTGCCCCCGCGCTGTGGCGGCGGCTTGGACGGCCATGAGACATTCCAAGTTCTTTTTGGTGGTTTTTTTATTCTTGATGGGGTGCAGCATGAATCAGCAAAAAAACAGCGACGCTCAACGCGGGGAGAAAGATGTGCCCATCATTTCCACTCAGCCTGTGGGACTCCCCGTCCCCGTGAGTTTGGACACCCCTGTTGTGCCGCCTCAGCCGACTGCACCGCCTCAACCCAGTCAACCCAGCCCAGGCCAGGGCGATGCGACGCAGAACGTAGACAACCCTGGCACAAAGTCCCGTCCCTGATTCACCCGCCTATGCCAGCTGGATTGGCTGGCCTCATAGGCCCTTGAGCATCCACAGCGCAGTGAACACCAGGGCTGTGGCCATGACGCGATTGAACACCTGAAGGCGTCGCCCCTGTGCCAGCCACTGGCGCAGCAGCGACCCCACCAGCGCATAAGAGAAGTTGCTGGCAAAGGCATAGAACACCATCACGGGCATGACCTGCATCAGCCGTTGCACCTCGTCGGCCTGACCCGCAATCCATCCCGCCGTGACGGACAAAGCCAGCATCCAGGCCTTGATGTTGAGGAACTGCAGCATGACCCCCTGAACAAAACCCACCTCCAGCGACATGGCCTGGCTGGAGGCCCATTCGCTCACCCCCCACAAGCGCTTGGCCAACCAGAGCAAATACGCCATGCCCCCCAGCACTATGGCAACGCGCAACAAAGGCCAGGCCTGCACCAGCGACCCTACGCCCAGGCCACACAAGGCCAACAGAATCGCCCAGCCCACTGGCACAGCCAGCACAAAGCGCAGGGCATGGCGCAATCCACCATGGACGGCCAAGGTGGTGGACAAGGTGGTGTTGGGGCCGGGCGTGAAACTCGTGGCCGTGGCCAGGATCAGCAGGGCTGTGAATTCAGCTGAGGTCACGTTGGGGAGTCTGAAACGAGGCCGGCCTCAGGCCAGCATCAGGGCTTCGAGCTTGAGGGTATCGGCGGCAAAAGCGCGAATGCCTTCGGCGAGTTTGTCGGTGGCCATGGCATCTTCATTGAGGGCAAAACGAAAACTCGGCTCGTTGTGGTGCACCTCGGGCATGTCCATGCCGTGCGCCGCTTGCGCATCCAGGGCGCGCACCAGGGGCTGCGTGCTCGCTTGCAACTGCGCGAGCAACTCGGGGCTGATGGTGAGCAAATCGCAGCCCGCCAACGCCATGATTTGACCCGTATTGCGAAAGCTCGCGCCCATCACCTCGGTGCGGATGCCGTGCTTTTTGTAGTGGTGGTAGATGCGCGCCACCGACAACACGCCAGGGTCTTTGGCCCCTGAATTGGCCGACTCGTCCCAGCTGGTGCCCGCCTTGGCCTTGTACCAGTCGTAGATGCGACCCACAAAGGGCGAGATGAGCTGCACACCCGCATCGCCACAGGCCACCGCCTGCGCAAACGAAAACAGCAAGGTGAGGTTGGTGCGAATGCCCAGGCGTTCGAGCTGCGCTGCGGCTTGAATGCCTTCCCAGGTTGCAGCGATCTTGATGAGCACGCGCTCGCGCGGCACGCCTTCGTTGGCATACAAGTCGATGAGGCGAAGCGCGCGCGCCTGTGTGGCCGCCGCATCGAAACTCAGCCGGGCATCCACCTCGGTGGAGACGCGCCCCGGAATGTGCTTGAGGATCTCGCATCCAAAGCGCACCAGCAAATGGTCCATGCTCAGACCCAGGTCGTCCTTGCCGTGCTGGGCCATGACTTGCGCCAGCAAGGGCGCGTACTCGGGCTTTTGCACCGCCTTGAGGATCAGCGAGGGGTTGGTGGTGGCATCGCGCGGTGCAAAGGCGGCAATCTGGTGAAAGTCGCCCGTATCGGCCACCACAGTGGTGAAGGATTTCAAGGTGTCCAGTGCGTTCATTCGGGCATTATCTGCTGGCTCACAGCACACGTTGTACAGTGCCCCTCATGAAACGTGTACTTGTCTTGGGTGGAACTGGGTTTGTCGGGCGACACGTGTGCGCCGCACTGCAACGCGCGGGCGTGGCCATGACGGTCATCACCCGCCGCATGCCCCATGCGCGCGCCATTCAGCACCTGCCCATGGTCAGCGTGGTGCAAGGCGATGTGCACGACCCCGCCTGCCTGCGCAGGCACTTGCCGGGTCACGATGCTGTCATCAATCTGGTGGCGGTGCTGCATGGCAACGAAGAGCGCTTTGAGCGGGTTCATGTCCTGCTGCCCGCGCGCCTCATCGACGCCATGGCCGCCTGCGGCGTTCGCCGATTGGTGCATGTGAGCGCGCTTGGCGCCGACCTGCAAGCGGCCTCTTTGTACCAACGCAGCAAGGCACAAGGCGAGCAAGTGCTGTTGTCGGGTGCCAAAGCCCACGACATCGCGCTCACGCTGATTCGCCCCAGCGTCATCTTTGGCCGCGATGACCAGTTCATCACCCTGTTTGCCGCCTTGCAGTCGGTTGCACCCTTTGTACCCCTCGCAGGTGCCCACACCCGCTTTCAACCCGTGTGGGTGCAGGATGTGGCACAGGCCTTGGCCAACGCACTGTGGGACTCGCGCACCCATGGCCAGATCTACGAAGCCACTGGTCCTGACCAGTTCAGCCTGGCCGATCTGGTGCGCCATGCGGGTCGCTGGGCTGGGCATGCGCGCAGCATCCTGCCCCTGCCCCATGCGCTGGGTTGGCTGCAAGCCCTGGCCATGGAATGCTTGCCTGGTGAGCCCCTCATGAGCCGGGACAACCTGGCCTCCATGCAAGTGGACAACGTGGCCACCGGACGCCATCCCGGCATCGGGCAACTGGGCGTGGCCAAGCCCACACGGCTGAGCACCGTGTTCGAGATCCGGCCATGACACCGCCTTGCACCTACTTGGTGGGTGGCGCAGTGCGCGATGCCTTGCTGGGCATCAGCGACAGCGACCGCGACTGGGTGGTGGTGGGCGGCAGCGTCGAGCACATGCTCGCGCAAGGCTTTGAACCCGTGGGCAAGGACTTTCCTGTTTTTTTGCACCCCGTCACCAAGGAAGAACACGCCCTGGCGCGCACCGAGCGCAAAACAGCACCGGGCTACCACGGCTTTGTGTTCCATGCCGATGCCAGCGTCTCCCTCGAAGAAGACCTGCGCCGCCGTGACCTCACCATCAATGCCATGGCACGCGCGCCCAATGGCGAGCTCATTGACCCCTTTGGCGGCCAGCAAGACCTGCGCGATGGGGTGTTGCGACATGTGAGCGAGGCCTTTGCCGAAGACCCCGTGCGCATCCTGCGCCTGGCACGCTTTGCTGCGCGCTTTCCCCAGTTTCGCGTGGCGCCCGAAACCCAGGCCCTCATGCAGGCCATGGTCACGGCGGGCGAAGTCGATGCGCTGGTGGCCGAGCGCGTCTGGCAAGAGCTGGCGCGCGGCCTCATGGCCGACCAACCCTCGCGCATGCTGCAAGTCCTGCGCGAATGCGGCGCGTTGGCGGTGCTGCTGCCCGAGCTCGATGCACTCTTTGGCGTGCCCCAGCCACCCGAGCATCATCCCGAGGTGGACACCGGTGTGCATGTGCTCATGGTGCTGGACCAGGCTGCGCGGCTTCATGCGCCGCTGGACGTGCGCTTTGCCTGCCTGTGCCACGACCTGGGCAAAGGCACCACGCCCACCGAGTTGTGGCCGCGCCACCTGGGACATGAGTCGCGCAGCCTGCCCTTGTTGCGGCAACTGAGCGAGCGCTGGCGTGTGCCTGCCGCATGCAAGGAATTGGCCCTGGTGGTGGCTGCCGAGCATGGCCACATCCACCAGAGCCTGGGCTTTGGTGCGGCAGCGAGCCTGCGCTTGCTGCAACGATGCGATGCCCTGCGCCGACCCGAGCGCTTTGAGCATGTGCTGCTCGCCTGCGAGTGCGATGCACGCGGGCGCACAGGCCTGGAGGATCGCGACTACCCCCAAAGCCAGCGGCTGCGCGAGGCGCTGCGGGCGGCACTGTCGGTGGACACCGCCGCCTTGGCCCAGGAAGCGCACAGCCTCGGGCTCAAAGGCGCGGGGGTGGCACAGCACATCGATGCGGCACGCGAGGCCGCCATCGCGCGGCAGAGTCAGCCTTAGATGGCGTAGTGGGCTTACGCCTGATCCACAAGCTGGTCAGGGCAGTCTTATAAATCCAGGACCAGTTTGTCGCTCTTGCAGCCCGAGACGCAGACCATCATCACGTCATTGCGCGCCTGCTCCTCGGGGGTGAGCACGCTGTCGCGGTGATCCACCACCCCGTCGATCACCCGAGTCTGGCAAGACCCGCAAATGCCTTGCTCGCAACTGAAGGGCACGTTGGCATTCATGTCGATCAGGCATTGGTGCAGGGTTTGGCCAGGACCCACCTCGAAGTGCAAGCCGCTTTGGCGCAACTCCACGGTGAAGCGATCTTTGGCATCAGCCGAGGCGGCCACCGCCACCGCCGCAAAGCGCTCGATGTGCGCATGCGGATGCCCCAGCGCCTGGCAGTGCGCCTCAAAGGCGTCGAGCATCACGGCTGGTCCACAGGCGTAATGGTGCGTTTGGGAATCGGGCGCACGCCGAGCCAGCAAGGCCTTGAGGTCAGGGGGGCCGCCCTGCTCGTCGTCGAAGTGCCAGGTGGTGGGTGCCCCCAGGGCCTCGATGTCGCTCACAAAGGCTGCGCTGGCGCGTGAACGGGCAAAGTACATCACCTCGAACGAACGCCCCAATGCCTTGAGCCTGCGGCCCATGCACAGGATGGGCGTGACCCCAATGCCGCCGGCAATCAGCACCGAATGGCTGGCGCTTTCGTGCAAGGCAAAGTGGTTGCGCGGCGCGCTCAGAGTCAGGGTCATGCCCACGCGCAATTGCTCGTGCACACAGCGCGAGCCGCCCCGGCTTTGGCGGTCTTTGAGCACGCCCAGCACATAGCGGTGCCGCTCGCTGCTGTCGTTGAGCAAGGAGTAACTCCTCACCATGCCGTTGGGCAAATGCAAGTCGATGTGTGAACCCGCCTCGAAGGCGGGGAAGTCGCCCTGCACGGGGCGAAGTTCCACGCTGATGATGTCTTGGGCTGCGAACTGAAGGGTGTGCACCCACGCTTGCAAGGTCTGGCTCACGCGATCTGCCTTTATTGGAAATGGTTGGGAATGATAGTAGGCTGCCCTGCCCCATGACCTTGCCGGTTCATTGCCCTTGCACGCCAGCGCTCAATTACCCAGCAAATTCTTGAGCAACTGGTTGTGCGCTTGTAGCAGCTTGGAGCGGTCCGTCACCGCCGACAACTCGGCATTGAGGGCGCTGGTTTGCGCAAGGATCACATTGAGGTAGCTCACCGTGCCCGCCTGGTACTGCGCCTCGGTCAACGCCAAATTGCGACGCGCCGCCTCGAGCGCATCGTCGCGCAAGCCCACCTGCTCCTTGAGGTTGGCGGCGAGCACAAGGTTGTCTTGCACCTCCTGCAAGGCCCCCAGCACGGTTTGACGATAGGTGGCACCGGCCTGGTCCAACACGCCTTGCGCTTGCTCGGTGGCTGCGCGGCGCGCGCCACCATCCACCACATTGAGCGCCACCGCCGTGCCCAGGCTCCACACCCGCGATGGCGCGGTGAGCAAATTGGCCAGATCCACGCTTTTGTAGCCAGCCGACGCGCTGAACGTCACGTTGGGGAAAAACGCTTTTTGCGCTGCCCCTACGCTGGCTTGTGCGGCCAGCACGCTGGCCTGGGCAGAGGCCACATCGGGGCGGCGCTGGAGCACATCAGCCGAGACCCGCTGCGGCAATGCGGCAGGCTGAGGCAGCCTGCCTGTTCGCGTCCAGTCGAGGCTTTGCGGGTCATCGCCCAGGAGCACGGCCAGGGCATGCAAGAGGTTGGCGTGTGTGCTGCTCACCTCCATGCGCTGCGCCTGGGTATTGCGCCACTGCAAGCGCGCCTGAACCACATCCTGGGTGGACGACACGCCCGCCTCTTCACGGGCCTGAGTGATGTCCAGCGCACGCTGCTGAGCCACCTCGGTGTCTTGCAGGACCTGCAACTGCCGCTCGGCGGCGCGCACCTGCACATACAACTGCACCAGGGTGGCCTGCGCCGAGACCCTGGCCAAGGCCAGGTCGGCCTGGCTGGCCACCAGCCGGGCTTTGCTGGCGCGCTCGGTCTCGGCCAAACGCCCCCAGACATCGAGCTCCCAGCTCACGGGCGCCGACAGGCTCACGGTGTTGGTCGCGCCCGCGCTGCTGGTTTGCGCTCGGCTCACGCCCGGCTGCACTGCCACGGTTGGCCACAAGCTGGCTTGCGAGGCCTGCAACGCCGCCTGAGCCTGGCGCACCTTGGCGCTGGCGATTTGCACGCCCGGCGTCTGCGCCAGCAAACGGTCTTGCAACTGGTTGAGGGTCTCGTCATTCCAGGCGCGCCACCAGGCCTGAACCTCGGGCACGGGAGTGGCCTGAGCCGCTGCGGCCTGTGACTTGGCGCTTGGCGAAGGCGTGGTGGTCCCCAGGGGCAGCAAGCTGCAGCCCGCCAGCGTCAGCGCCGCGCACAGCATCGGGATCCAGGTTTTGCAAAGGCGTTGTTCAATGTGCATGCTGAGCATTCTCCAGGCTGGGCAGCGCAGCCCGAGGCTTGCGTTGCCAGCGTGCGCGCAAGCGCTCCAGGGCGACGAACACCACAGGCGTGGTGTAGAGCGTGAGCCACTGGCTCACCAACAAGCCCCCCATGACTGAAATGCCCAGGGGCTTGCGCAGTTCAGAGCCATCACCCGAGCCCAGGGCCAAGGGCAAGGCCCCGAGCATGGCGGTGGCCGTGGTCATGAGGATGGGGCGAACGCGCAGCACAGCGCCCTTGAAGATCGCCTGCGCGGGGGTTGCGCCGGCACGCTGACGCACCAGGGCAAAGTCAATCATGAGGATGGCATTTTTCTTGACGATGCCCACCAGCAGCATCACGCCAATGAAGGCCACCAGCGAAAACTCGGTGCCAAAGGCCATGAGCGCCATGAGCGCGCCCACCCCGGCCGAGGGCAGGGTGGAGAGGATGGTGAGCGGATGCAAGAGGCTTTCGTAGAGGATGCCCAGCACGATGTAGAGGGTGAGCAAGGCCGCCGCGATCAACCACGGCTGGCTGGACATGGACGACTGGAATGCGCCCGCGTTGCCCGAAAAACTCCCACGCACAGCAATGGGCATGCGCAACTCGGCCACAGCCTGGTTCACCGCCAGCGTGGCCTCGGAGAGCGAGACCCCATCGGCCAGGTTGAAGCTGAAGGTGTCAGAAGGCACGCCGCCATCGTGACTCACGCTGAGTGACGAATTGGACAACTCGAGCCTGGCGACCTGCATCAGGGGCACCGCCACCTTTTGCGCATTGATGACGTTGAGGTTTTTGAGCATCTCGGGGCTGGTGAGCCACTCGGGCGAGAGTTCAAGCACCACGCGGTACTGGTTGAGCGGGTTGTAAATCACGCCAGCGAGGCGCTGGCTGAAGGCATTGGTGAGGGTGCTGGAGACATCGCGCATGGTGAGGCCGTATTGCGCCAAGGCTTCGCGGTCGATCACCAGCCGGGTGCTCAAGCCGCGCTCCTCATAGTCGGTGGAGATGTCGGTCACCTCCTTGAGCTTGGAGAGGGTTTGCCTCAACTTGGGCTCCCATTCACGCAGCTGCTCGAGCTCATCGGCCTTGACGGTGAACTCGTATTGCGAGTCCGAGGGGCGCGCACCCATGCGGATGTCTTGCGCGGGCACCAGAAAGAGGCGGGCACCCGGCTCGCGCGAGAGGTTTTTGCGCATGCGCGTGACAAAGTCGCGCGCACTGTCGTCGCGCTCGGCCAGGGGCTTGAGCGTGATGAACATGATGGCCGTGTTGCGGCTGCGCCCACCGGTGTAGCCAATCACATGGGCCACCGCGGGATCCTTCTGAATGATGTTCATGAAGGTGGTGAGGCGCTCTTGCATGGACTCGAAGGACGCGCTTTGATCGGCGCGCACCGAGCCAAAGATGCGCCCCGAGTCCTGCTGCGGGAACATGCCCTTGGGAACGATGCGGTAGAGCGTGATGTTCAGGCCAATGGTGAGGACCAGCAACACCAGCATGGTGATGGGGTGGCGCAGCGACCAAGCCAGGGTCTGTCGATACCAGCGGCGCATGCGGCTGGGTCGCCTGGCAGGCCCTTGCGCACCCGCCCTGGGTGCGAGCCACTTGGCGCACATCATCGGCGTGGTGGTGAGCGACACCACCATGCTCACCAAGATGGCCGCCGAGAGCGTCACCGCAAATTCGTGGAACAGGCGACCCAACACCCCGCCCATGAAGAGGATGGGGATGAACACGGCCACCAGGGACAGGCTGATGGACACAATGGTGAAGCTGATCTCGCGCGTGCCCAGCAGCACCGCCTGCAGTGGCTCCAGGCCTTTTTCCAGATGCCGAGAGACGTTCTCCACCACCACGATGGCATCGTCCACCACAAAGCCCGTGGCAATGGTGAGGGCCATGAGGGTGAGGTTGTTGAGGCTAAAGCCCAGCAGGTGCATGCAGGCCACCGCGCCCAGCAACGACAGAGGCAAGGCCACACTGGGGATGAGCGCGGCGCGCAGGCGGCGCAAAAACAGCCCCACCACCAGCACCACCAGGCCAGCGGAGATGGCCATGGCTTTTTGGATCTCGGTGAGCGAGGCGCGAATCGAGGGGGTGCGGTCCTGCACCACCTCCATGCGGATCTCTTTGGGGATGCTTGCGCGCAATTGCGGCATGAGGGCGTGGATGCGGTCCACCGTGTCGATGACATTGGCATCGGGTTGTTGGGACACCACCAGCATCACGGCGGGCTTGCCATCGACCGCACCGAAGACGCGGCTGTCTTGCACCGACTCGCTCACCTCGGCCACATCGCGCACGCGCAAGGCCGCGCCATTGACATGGCGAATGATGAGGTCGCCAAAGTCGTTGGCGGTGCGCGCCTGGTCATTGGCCTCAAGCTGCCAGGCGCGTTCGCCGTCTTCGACCATGCCTTTGGGGCGATTGGTGTTGCCAGCCAGCAAGGTGGAGCGCACGTCCTCGAGCGACACGCCATGCGACATCAACTGGCTGGGGCGCACGTTCACGCGCACCGCGGGCAATGCCCCACCACCAATGGAGACCTGACCCACACCCTCGATTTGCGACAGGCGTTGCGAGAGCAAGGTGGAGGCCACGTCATACATTTGCCCGCGCGAGTACGTGGGCGAGGTCAGCGCAATGATGAGGATGGGGGCGCTGGCCGGGTTGACCTTGCGGTAGGTGGGCAGGCTAGGCATGCCCGAGGGCAGCATGGGGCGCGCCGCATTGATGGCGGCTTGCACCTCGCGCGCTGCGTCGTCGATGTTGCGCGAGAGCTCAAACTGCAGGCTCACGCGCGTGCTGCCATCGGAGGAATACGAGGTCATTTCATTGACGCCCGAAATCGCACCCAGCGCACGCTCGAGCGGCGTGGCCACGGTCGCGGCCATGGTCTCGGGGCTGGCACCGGGCAGGTTGGCCGTCACCGAAATCACTGGGAACTCCACCTTGGGCAAGGGCGCAATCGGCAACTGGAAATAGGCCAGCACCCCGGCGATGGCCACGCCCAGGCTCAGCAAGGTGGTGGCCACCGGTTTGATCGTTGCCCAGCGCGAGACGCTCACACCGCCCCCCGCCTGTTCGTGTGGGTCTGGGCAAGCCGCTCAAACCACAGGTAAATCACCGGGGTGGTGAACAAGGTGAGCCATTGGCTCACCACCAGCCCGCCCACCAGCGTGAGGCCCAAGGGGTGGCGCAGCTCACTGCCCACGCCCGTACCCAACATGAGTGGCAAAGCGCCCAGCAACGCACACAGGGTGGTCATGAGGATGGGTCTGAATCGCAAGGCACAGGCCTGTTCGATGGCCTCGCGTGCATTCATGCCCTGCTCGCGCTGCGCGTCCAGGGCAAAGTCAATCATCATGATGGCGTTTTTCTTGACGATGCCAATGAGCAAGATGATGCCAATCACGGCGATGAGGCCCAGCTCCGTGCCCGACAGCCACAAGGCCAGCAAGGCCCCAATCGCCGCCGAGGGCAGGGTCGAGAGGATGGTCACGGGATGGACATAGCTCTCATACAGCACGCCCAGCACGATGTACATGGTGATGACCGCCGCTAGGATCAGCCACAGCGTGTCCACCAGGCTGGCACGAAAGGCCAGCGCCACGCCCTCGAATTGCGCACTGATGCTGGCTGGCAAGCCCTGGGCCTTGAGGCCTTGCCAGGCTTTGTCGATGGCGGCCACGGCCTCGCCCAATGAGGCGGTGCGGGCAGGGTCAAAGCTCAACGTCACCGAAGGATATTGGTTTGCCCTCATGAGGGTGAGCACCGCAGGGCGGGTTTCGATGCTCGCTAGGCTAGACAGCGGCACCGGCTTGCCCGAAGCCGTGGCAACAAAAACGTTTTCCAGCGCCTGCGTGCCCTCGCTGAACTGGCCTTTGGCCTCGATCACCACGCGGTACTGGTTGCTCTGCGTGAAGATGGTGGAGATGAGGCGCTGGCCAAAGGCGTTGTAGAGCGCGTTGTCCACCGCCGAGACATTGACCCCCAGGCGGCTGGCAGCATCGCGGTCAATGCGCACAAAGGCCTGCAAGCCCTGGTCTTGCCAATCGGTGGCGGCGGTGGCGATGGCGGGGTGGCCAGCAAGCGCGGCCTGCAAGCGGCGCGACCACTCTGCCAGTTGCAGCTCGTCGGGTCCTGTCAGCAAGAACCGGTAGGGCGTGCGCGAGACCTGGTCCTCGATGCTCAGGTCTTGCACGGGCTGCCAATACACCGTCATGCTGGGCACGGTCTGGGCGCGGGTGGTCAGTCGCTGCAGCACGGTGTCGAGCTCATCGCGCTCCCCCTTGGGCTTGAGCTGCACATTCAGTCGACCATTGTTGATGCTGGGGTTTTGGCCATCGACGCCAATGAAGGCACTCACATGGGCAACGGCCGGGTCTTGCAGCAAGGCTTCGCTCAAGGCGCGTTGACGCTCGCTCATGGCCGCATAGGAAATCGACTGCTCGGCCTGGGTGAAGCCCTGAATGAGGCCTGTGTCCTGGCGCGGGAAAAAGCCCTTGGCGACCAACAGGTACACAACCACGGTGAGCACCAGCGTGAGGCCAAACGCGCCCAGCGTCGGGCCGGGGCGATCCAGCACCCAGCGCAAACGGCGTTCGTAGGCGGCAATCCAGGGCGTGAGCCAATCGGTGCGGCTGTGGTCTTCCCCGCGCTGGCCCCGCCCCAGCCAGTGCGCGCACAACATGGGCGTGAGCGTGAGCGAGACCACCGCAGAAATCAGGATGGACACCGCCAGGGTGATGGCGAATTCGTGAAAGAGCCGCCCCGCCACGCCGCCCATGAACAGCAAGGGGATGAGCACCGCCACCAGCGAGAAAGTCAGCGACACGATGGTGAACCCGATTTGACGCGCACCTTGCAGCGCCGAATCCACCGGATGGCGCTCGGGGTGGTCGCGCATGTGGCGGGCAATGTTTTCAATCATCACGATGGCGTCGTCCACCACAAAGCCCGAGGCGATGGTGAGCGCCATGAGGGTGAGGTTGTTGATGGAAAAGCCCGCGAGGTACATGAAGCCAAAGGTGCCCACCAGCGACAAGGGCACGACCACCGCAGGAATGGCCGTGGCCGCGAGGTTGCGCAGAAACAAAAAGATCACGGCCACCACCAGCGCCACGGCCAGCATCAATTCAAACTGCACATCGCGCACCGAGGCGCGGATGGTGTCGGTGCGGTCACTCACCACGGTGAGGTCCACCGACTCGGGCAAATTGGCCTTGATTTGTGGCAACAGCTTGCGCACGCGTTCCACCGTTTCAATCACATTCGCCCCAGGCTGGCGCTGGATGTTGAGCAGCACCGCCGGTTGTGCATCGGACCAGGCGGCCGTGCGGGCGTTCTCGGGCGCTTCGACCACCTCGGCCACGTCGCCCAGGCGCAAGGGGTTGCCGGACTTGTAGGCAATGATGAGCCGGGCATAGTCCTGGGGCGACTGCAACTGGTCGTTGGCGTCGAGCGACGAAGCGCGTGCGGGGCCATCGAAGGTGCCTTTGGGCAAGTTCACATTGGCGCCGGTGATGGCATTGCGCACATCGTCCAGCGTGAAGCCCGCCACCGCCAAGGCTTGCGTGTTGACCTGCACGCGCACGGCGGGGCGGCGCGGTCCGGCCACGCTCACCAGCCCCACGCCCTGCACTTGCGACAAGCGCAAGGCCAGGCGGTTTTCCACCAGGTCGTGCACGCGCGTGATGGGCAAGGAAGGCGAGCTCAAGGACAGGGTCAGCACGGGCGCATCGGCGGGGTTGACCTTGTTGTAGACCGGCGGCATGGGCATGTCGTTGGGCAACAGGTTGGTGCCTGCATTGATGGCGGCTTGCACGCCTTGCTCGGCCACCTCCAGTGGCGTGTCCAGCGTGAAGCGCAGGGTGATACTTGATGCCCCCGCCGAGCTGACCGAAGACATGTGCTCCAGCCCAGGGATCTGACCAAATTGCCGCTCCAGGGGTGCGGTAACGCCGGTGGACATCACACTCGGACTGGCGCCCGGATACAGGGCTCGCACCTGAATGGTGGGGTAGTCCACCTGCGGCAGGGACGACACGGGCAACCAGCGATAGGCCAGCACGCCGCTGAGCAGCAAAGCCAGCATCAACAACGATGTGGCGACCGGGCGCAGGATGAAAGGGCGCGAGAGGTTCACGGCTTCTTGCGACCCACCACGCTCACCACCGAGCCATTGCGCAGGCGGTCTGCGCCATCAGTGACGACCTGGTCACCTGGATTGAGCGAGCCCGTGACGGCTTGCCAGTCGCCTTCGGCGGCGAGCAAGCCCACTTTCTCGATGCGAACCTTGCCACCCTCGCCCACCACATACACAAAGGTGCCCGTGGCACCGCGCTGGATGGCGGCGGTGGGCACGGCCAGCGTGTCCTTGAGGTCGTTGAGCAGCAAGCGGATGTTGGCAAACTGGTTGGGGAACAACTCGCCCTTGGGGTTGGGCAGGCTGGCCTTGATGCGCAAGGTGCCCGTGGCCGTGTCGATGGCGTTGTCGGTGCTGTCCACCACCCCGGTGGCCAGGCGCGTGGCGTCATCGCGACTCCAGGCCTCGACCCGCACGGCTTGCTTGGCGCGCAATTGCCTTTGCACATCGGCCACATGGATTTCGGGCACGGCAAACACCGCCGCCATGGGATGGGTTTGCGTGATGCTCACCAGGCCATTGGGGTCGGAGCTGCGCACCAGCGAGCCCAGATCGACCTGCTTGAGGCCTAGGCGCCCCGAGATGGGTGCGCGCACATCTGAGAAACTGCGTTGCAATTGCGCGAGCTTGAGCTGCGCCTGGTCCGACTCCACCGTGCCCTGGAGCTGGCGCACCAGCGCGGCCTGGGTCTCGACCTGCTGACGGGCGATGGCCCCTTTGGCCAGCAAGTCTTCGTAGCGCTTCAAGTCCAGTTGGGCATTGGCCAGCTGAGCAGAGTCCTTGGCCAGTTGGCCTTGAGCCTGCACCACCTGCGCGTCCAGGCTACGCGAGTCGATGCGCGCGAGGACTTCACCCGCTTGCACCATTTGCCCTTCCTTGAAGAGCAAGGCCACCAGCTCGCCATCGACCTTGGCGCGAACAATGGCCGTGTTCATGGCGGTGAGCGTGCCCAGGGCCTTGACCCACTGGCGCACATCCATGCGCTTGACCTCGCCCGCGCTCACTGGCTGTGGGCGACCACCGCCGCCGCCGTCGCTGCGACCACCAGGGGCACCTGGACCACCTGGACCACCGGGTGCGCTTTGCGCGTTCTGACCACCTTGTCCCGATTGGCCGCGCTGTCCACCTTGGCCACCTTCACCGTTCGGGCGTGTCCCCGCGCCCTCTGGCCGTGCGCCTGCACCTTCAGGCCGCGCACCGGACGCCGGACCTCCGGGACCGCCAGCGCCAGCGCTGGGCGCTTCGCCGGGATTCATGCGCTGGTAAACCAGCCAGCCACCACCGGCCGCAGCGGCCAGCAGCACGATGGCCGTGATCCAGACCGACCAGGGGGTTTTGCGTTGTCTCTTCTGCAATGGGGTGGGCTCACTCATGTTCTCGTCCTCAATCCTTGCCTATGCTAAGCGCGATGCGTGAACCTGAAGCGAACAGGGCATTCACCGCTACAAGTGCTTGGCCAGCAAAGCACACACGGCGCTCAGGATCAATGTGGTGGTGATGGGCAGGTGGAACTCACGGCCTGCCACGCGAAAGTGGATGTCGCCCGGCAAACGACCCAGGCCAAAGCGCCTGAGCCAGGGCCAAATGCCTTGCAAGAGCAAGAGGCTGATGAACACAACCAGCAACCAGCGCCACATGGTTTAGCCTGTGCCTTTGGCGATGTGAAGCAGGGTGGGCGGGGTCATAGCCGGTGGCTGCGGTCGTTGCGCTCAAACCCCATGGGCAACCAGGCTTGGCCCACGCCCAGGGCCAGCACCTTGAAGAGCTCACCCATTTCATGCTCGTTGACCAGCTTCATGGCCATGACCTGCTCGGCCAGCGGCGCGGCATCCAGCCCCTCAAGCAGGCCGCTGTTGAGCAGGAAGTGCGCTTGGCTGGTGTAACCCAGCACATGAAGTCCCGCCTCTTGGGCGCTCAAGGCCAGGCCACTGAAATTGACATGGGCGGTGATGTCTTTCTCGCCCACGGCCTGCAAGGGATCGGGGTCGCTGCGGTGCGCCTGATGACACATCACCGTGCCCATGTGGCGCTGGGGCAGGTAGTACTCTGCCTCGGGGAATCCGTAATCGATGAAAAAGGCCGCACCCTGTTGCCAGTGCTCGGCCAGGCTGCGCACAAAGGCCTGCGCCTGGGGATGGATTTCGCACACATGGTCATGGTCGCCCGCAATCTCGCAGGGCGGGCGCAAGTCGGTCAAGCGCTCAGCCCACACAAAGGCTCCGCTCAGCGGGTCCAGGGTCACACCGCGCTCATGCCACACGCCCGCGCGACGTTGCAGCAACTTCACGGGCATGGCATCGAGCAATTCGTTGGCGACGACCACCGCCCTGGCCGCCTGCGGCCAGGCATCCAGCCAGTTGACCTTGGGACCCCAGGCCAGCAGGGCTTCGCGCTGCAAGCTGCGCATGCCCGCTGACACCTCCACGATGTCGTAGTGATCCACCGCATCGCCCAAGTGCGTGAGCAACTGGGCGGCGAGGGTGCCCTGGCCTGCGCCAAATTCGATGACGCGCCGCGTGCCCGTGACCTTCAGCGCCTGCGCCACTGAGCGGGCCAGCGCCTGGCCAAACCAGGGCGAGAGCTCGGGTGCGGTCACAAAGTCGCTGCCGCCGCTGGGCATGTGGCCGATGCGCCGGCTTTGCGCATGGGCGCGGCTGTAGTAACCCATGCCTGGGGCGTACAAGGCCAGGTGCATGAACTGGTCAAACGGCAGCCAGCCCCCGGCCTCGGCCATGGCCTTGGCGATGTGCTGTTGCAAAGGCGTGGAACCGCGCTCACTCGAGGGGGTCGGTACACTTGGCGCTGACTTCATAGCTGGCGATTGTCCCCGAATGAACCCCTCTTCTTCTGCCCAACCCCAACCCGGCGTGGTGCTCGTCACCGGCGCGGCCAAGCGCCTGGGTCGCCACATGGCGCTGACCCTCGCGGCCAAGGGCTGGTCGGTGGTGGTTCACCACCGCGGATCGCCCGAGGAGGCGCAAGCCACCGCACAGGAGTGCCAGGCGCTGGGGGTGCGAAGCCTGGTGCTGCAAGCCGACTTGAGCGACGAGGCCGCCACCCGAGCGCTCATGGCCAACGCCATCAGCGGCCTGGGGCAGGTCGATGCCGTGGTCAATAGCGCCTCGCTCTTTGACTTCGACGACGCCCAAAGTTTTGGCCATGCCAGCTTGCACGCCCACATGGCCTGCAACACGGCTGCCCCCGTGCTGCTGGCCGTGGCCTTGCATCGCCACCTGAGCGAGCGCCAAGCCAGGGGGGCGGTGGTGAACCTGCTCGATCAAAAACTCTGGAACCCCAACCCTGACTTCCTGAGCTACACCTTGTCCAAGGCCGCCCTGGAATCGGCCAACACCTTGCTCGCGCAAGCCCTCGCGCCCACGCTGCGCGTGGTGGGCGTCGCGCCTGGCCTCACCCTCACCAGCCAGATGCTCTCGCCCGAGGACTTCGAACGCCTGCATCGGCTCTCGCCGCTGGGTCGCTCGTCCAGCCCCGACGATGTGGCCCAGACGGTGGCCTTTGCCCTCGCCAACCCGGCCATCACGGGGACCACGCTGCTGGTCGATGGTGGTCAACACCTCATGCGCTTTGAGCGCGATTTTTCACTCATGGGGTCTTCATCATGATGACCAAGGGCCACCAAACCCTCAGCCTCAGCGGCCTGCGCTTTGATGCCAACCTGGGCATCCTGGACCACGAAAAGGCCTCGCCCCAACCGATTCAGGTCGATGCCGAGCTCAACATGGGCTCGCAGCCGCTGCATCCCAAGGACGACGAGATCACCCATGTGCTCGATTACCGCAAGGTGCGCGCCATCATCATTGATGAATGCACCGCCGAGCATGTGAACCTGCTCGAGACCCTGATTGGCAAACTCGCCGACCGACTCATGCAATTGCCTGGCGTGGTGGGCGTGCGGGTGCGCATCGCCAAGCTTGAAATCTTTGACGACTGCGAAGTGGCGATTCGCATGGAAACCGGCTTGTGGTGATCCCATGAACCATCCCCAAGACCTTCCACCCGCTCGCTCCGCCCAGGCCCAGGCCAAACACCAGCGCGAAATGCACAAGCTCGAAAAACGCTTGTGCCGTCTGGTGGGCGAGGCCATCGTTCACTACAACATGATCGAAGAGGGCGACAAGGTCATGGTCTGCCTCTCGGGCGGCAAAGACAGCTATGGCCTGCTCGACATCTTGCTCAAGCTGCAAGCGCGCGCGCCCATTCGCTTCGAGCTGGTGGCGGTCAACCTCGATCAAAAGCAGCCCGGCTTTCCGGCCCATGTGCTGCCCAACTACCTCACTGAGCTGGGTGTGCCGTTTCACATCGAAACCCAGGACACTTACTCCATCGTCAAGGACAAGATCCCCGAGGGCAAAACCATGTGCAGCCTGTGCAGCCGCCTGCGCCGGGGCATTTTGTACAGGGTGGCCGATGAACTCGGCGCCACCAAGATCGCACTGGGGCACCACCGCGACGACATTTTGCAAACCCTGTTGCTCAACATGTTTTTTGGCGGCAAGCTCAAAGCCATGCCCCCCAAGCTGATGAGCGACGATGGGCGGCATGTGGTGATCCGGCCTTTGGCGCTGGTGAGCGAAGACGACCTGAGCACCTGGGCTGAGCATCGCGAGTTCCCCATCATCCCCTGCACCTTGTGCGGCAGCCAGGACAACCTGCAACGTCAGCAAGTGGGCGAGATGCTGCGCGAGTGGGAACGCCGCCACCCGGGGCGGCTGGACAACATGCTGCACGCCTTGCAGCACACCGTGCCCTCGCACCTCATGGATTCAAAGCAATTTGATTTTGTGGGTCTCAAGGCCACGGGCGTGGCCGACCCGGAAGGCGACAAGGTCTTCGATGTCGAGCCCTTGTCCGACCCTTCCGTGACCGTCATCCGGCCTCAGGACTTTTTGTAAGCCACGACTTTTTGCGTTTGCGTGCCCAGGCCATCGATGCCCAGGGTCATGACATCGCCTCGCTTGAGGAAGATGGCGTGGGGCTTTTTGCCCATGCCCACACCAGGCGGCGTGCCGGTGGTGATCACATCACCTGGCATGAGGGTCATGAGCGAGCTGACATAGCTCACCAGCTTGGCCACGTTGAAGATCATGGTCTTGGTATTGCCCGTTTGCATGCGCTCGCCGTTGACGTCCAGCCACATGCCGAGTTTTTGCGGATTGGGCACTTCGTCGCGGGTCACCAGCCAGGGGCCAATGGGTCCGAAGGTGTCGCAGCCCTTGCCCTTGTCCCAGGTGCCGCCACGCTCGATTTGCAGTTCACGCTCGGACACGTCGTTGATCAGGCAATAGCCAGCCACGTGGTCCAGCGCCTCTTTTTGCGAGACATAGGAAGCGCGCGTGCCAATCACCACGCCCAACTCAACTTCCCAGTCGGACTTGACCGAGCCCTTGGGCAGCATCACGTCATCGTTGGGGCCTTGGATGCAGCTGTTGGCCTTGAAAAACACAATGGGTTCCTTGGGCACAGGCATGCCAGCTTCGGCAGCGTGATCGGCATAGTTCAGGCCAATGGCCACGAACTTGCTGATGCCATTGACGGGGCAACCCATGCGGGGCTTGCCCTTGACCAGGGGAAGCTTGGCGGTGTTGAGTTTGGAGAGCTTGGCCAGTGACTTGGCGTCGAGCACATCGGGCGTGATGTCCTTGACCACTTTGCTCAGGTCACGCAATTTGCCATCGGCATCGATGAGGCCGGGTTTTTCTTTTCCAGGGTTGCCATAACGAACCAGTTTCATGAATCACTCCAGTGTGTTGACGATGTCAGGGCGCTTCCTTGCACCCAAACAGGCTCGTCATTTGAACAAAGATTGATGCCCCATTGCAGGGGGCTGTCACTTGATTGACCTTTTTTCAAATGGTCATCCCGCCATCGATCATGTAGGCATTGCCGGTGGCGAATTGGGATTCGTCGCTGGCGAGGAACACGATCAGGGGCGCGATCTCTTCGGGCTGCGCCAATCGCCCCATGGGCTGTCGGGCGATGAAGTCCCGCCGTGCCTGCTCGGGGTCGGCAAAGGCATTGATGCGGTCGTGCAGCGAAGGCGTTTCCACCGTGCCGGGGCAAATGCAGTTGCAGCGGATGCCCTGGCGCACGTAGTCGGCAGCCACGCTCTTGGTGAGGCCAATCACGGCGGCCTTGGTCGCGCCATACACAAAGCGGTTGGGCAAGCCCTTGATGCTGCCGCACACGCTGGCCATGTTGATGATGCTGCCGCCACCGCCTTGGAGCAGCAGGGGCAGCGCGGCCTGGATGGCCCAGAACTGCGAGCGCACATTGAGGCTGAAGCCAAAGTCCCACTGCTCGTCGGTGGCCTCCAGGATGGTGCCGTGGTGGACAAAGCCCGCGCAGTTGAACAGCACATCGAGCCGGGGCAGGCTGGTCACCACCTTCTGGATGTCGCTTTTCTTGGTCACATCCAACACGGCGGTGCTGACATTGGCCACGCCCTTGAGCGATTCGAGCAACTCTGCCCTGACGTCGGTGGCCAGGACCTTCGCCCCTTCCTGGGCCATGGCCACGGCGGCTGCACGCCCCATGCCCTGACCGGCTGCGGTGACCAGCACCTGTTTGTCCTTGAGTCTCATGTTGGTTTGACCTCCAGTGAAAAAAGCTGACGGTGGGCGATGACGTCCCAGTCCCAGTCGATGCCCAAGCCGGGCGTGTGGGGCGCGTGGGCAAATCCATCGGCCACGTGGATGCGGGAATGGGTGATGTCGTCAAGCTGGGGGATGTATTCCACCCAGCGCGCATTGGGCACAGCCGCGCACAGGCTCACATGCAATTCCATGAGGAAGTGGGGGCACACGGGCACATCAAAGCCCTCGGCGAGGTGAGCCACCTTGATCCACGGGGTGATGCCCCCGATGCGCGCCACATCGGGCTGGACGATGCTGCAGGCACCTTGCTCGAGGTATTCGCGAAACTGCGCCAGGTGGTACATGGATTCGCCCACGGCAATGGGGATGCTGGTGTGCTCGCGCAACTGCCGATGGGCGCTCACATCTTCAGCGGGCAAAGGTTCTTCCAGCCAGGCCAGGTCCAGTCCGTCAAACGCATGGGCGCGGCGCACGATCTCGGGGCGGTTCAAGCCCTGGTTGACATCGGTCATGATTTCAAAGCCTGCCCCCACGGCATCGCGCACGGCGCGCAGGCGCGCCACGTCCTCGCTCACATGCGGGCGACCCACCTTGATCTTGGCCCCCTGAAAGCCCTGGGCTTTGGCGGCCAGGGTCTGGTCCACCAGCTCGGCCGCGCTCAGGTGCAACCAGCCGCCTTCGGTGGTGTAAACGGGCAAGCGGGGTTGCGCGCCGCCCAGCGCCAGCCACAAGGGCAGTTGCTGCGCGCGAGCACGCCAATCCCACAAGGCCGTGTCGACACAGGCCAGCGCCAGGCTGGTGATGGCACCCACCGCAGTGGCATGGGTGTGGAAAAACAAATCGCGCCAGATCGCCTCGGTGTGCCAGGGGTTGCGCCCCAACAGGCGCGGCACCAGGTGGTCGCGCAGCAAGGCCACCACCGACGAGCCCCCTGTGCCAATCGTGTAGGCATAGCCCGTGGCTTGCAACCCGTCGCTGCATTGCAGCGTGAGCAAGACCGTTTCCTGGGTCACAAAGGATTGGATGGCATCGGTGCGCACCACCTTGGGCGGCAAGTTGACCTGGCGCAGCCAGGCGCGTTCTATGACGACGTCAGACATGGGGCGGGGAGCTGGGGCCATCAGCACCGTGCGAAAGCCCAAATGGCTGGCGGCCAGGTTTTCCTCTTGCGGCTGGCGCGAACCGGGGCGGTAGCGCATGCAGTAATTGGGCGCGCACAAATATGAACCGCCTTTGATCACGCGCGTCGCCACTGCTCCCGGCCGCCCTG
>RGCL01000042.1 GCA_009919175.1 Betaproteobacteria bacterium | reverse complement strand
ACCTCGCGCCTTCCACCAGCGAGGCCAACCGCCTCATCGAAGGCGGCGGTGTGCGGGTTGACGGACAGACCATCTCCGACAAAGGCCTTAAATTGCCTGCAGGCACGCACGTGGTGCAAGTGGGCAAGCGCAAGTTCGCCCGCGTGCACCTGAGCTGAACTTTCCCCCGCCATGAACACCAATGCCACCGCCAACCCAGACTGGTTGAAACCCAAAACCCTCATGGGGATTTCGGTGGTGGTGGCTTTGATCACCATTGCCCTCAAAACCCTGGCGTGGTGGTTCACCGATTCGGTGGGTTTGCTCTCCGATGCGCTCGAGTCCGTGGTCAATCTGGCCAGCGCCGTGTTTGGCCTGGCCATGGTGAGCTGGGCAGAACAGCCACCTGACGATGCTCACCCCTATGGCCACTACAAGGCCGAATACTTTTCCTCTGGCTTTGAAGGCATCCTCATTGTGGCGGCGGCGCTGGGCATCATCTGGACGGCGGCGCACCGCTGGCTCAACCCCTCGCCCCTGGACCATGTGGGCTGGGGTTTGGCCCTGAGCGTGGTGAGTTCGGGCTTTAACGGCTGGCTGGCCTGGCTCATGTTTCGCGCGGCGCGCATCCATCAGTCGATTGCCCTGGAGGCCGATGGCCGGCATCTGGTCACCGATGTGTGGACGTCGGTCGGTGTGGTGGTGGGCATTGCAGCGGTGGGCATCACAGGCTGGCATTGGCTGGATCCGCTGGTGGCCATTTTGGTGGCGCTCAACATCCTGCGCGAGGGCGCTCACCTGCTGTGGCGCTCTTCGCAAGCCCTAATGGACGAGGCGGTGGATCCCCAGGTGCGCCAGCGCATCGAGGCGGTGCTGGAGGGCTTTTCGCATTCGCGGGGCGATCACGTGATCCTGCGCTTTGACCACATCCACACCCGCAAGGCCGGGCAACGCATGTTCGTGGACATGCACATGCACATGCCCGCGAGCTGGTCGCTTGGGCGGGCGGCAGCGCTGCGAACCAGTGTGGAGCAGGCCCTCATGAGCGAGGTGCCGGGCTTGCGCGCCACCATTCAGTTGCTGCCCAGTGACGTTGAAGCCCACTTTGACGATCCCGTCGACCTCAAGTGAGCCCCTTGCGGCGTTCATCCACCGCCTGCGGCGTGCAGTTCAGTAAGGGTTGGCAATCCCCAAGCCTTCGAGGATGACGATCTCATGCGCTTCCATGGCCTTGGCCTGAGCCAGTGAATCTTCATGGTCCCAGCCTTGGGCGTGCAAGCAGCCATGCACCAGCAGGTGCGTGTAGTGCGCCATGAGGCTCTTGCCCTGGGCTTGCGCCTCCTGGGCCACCACAGGCGCGCACAACACCAAATCGGCCATCACCACGGGGCGCTGCTGGTAATCAAAGGTCAGCACATTGGTGGCGTAGTCTTTCTTGCGGTAGCTGCGGTTGAGGCTTCGCCCTTCTTCGGCATCGACGATGCGCACGGTCAACTCGGCGGGCGTGGCCAGGGCATGGCGCAAGGCGCGCAAGACCCAGTGACGCGGCAAGGCGCTGCGGTGCAGTTGCACATCGTCAAATCGCGCAAATTGAAGCGACAACTGCAATTCGGGGAGTTTCATCAGCGCACAGCCTGCGTTTGACGCTGGGCATCGTAGGCATCGATGATGCGCGCCACCAGTGGATGGCGCACCACATCGCCGCTGTTGAAGTGGGTCATGGCAATGCCTTTGACTCGCCTGAGCACCCGCTCGGCGTCCACCAGGCCGCTGAGTTGGCCTTTGGGCAAATCGATCTGGCTCACATCGCCCGTGATCACGGCCTTGGCCCCAAAGCCGATGCGGGTGAGGAACATCTTCATTTGCTCGGGCGTGGTGTTTTGCGCCTCATCCAGAATGACAAAGGCGTGGTTGAGCGTACGCCCCCGCATGAAGGCCAGGGGCGCAATTTCAAGCGCATTGCGCTCAAAGGCCTTCTGGACTTTTTCGTAACCCATCAAGTCGTAGAGCGCGTCGTACAAGGGCCTCAGGTAAGGGTCAACCTTTTGACCCAGGTCGCCGGGCAAAAACCCCAGCTTCTCTCCCGCTTCCACCGCCGGGCGCGTGAGCACGATGCGCTGCACGGCATTGCGCTCGAGTGCGCTTACCGCACAGGCCACCGCCAGATAGGTTTTGCCTGTCCCCGCAGGGCCAATGCCCAGCGTGATGTCGTGGGTGGTGATGTTCTCCAGGTATGCCGCCTGGTTGCTGGTTCGCGCTCGCAAGTCGGCGCGGCGCGTGCTCAACTCCAATGTGCCGTCGGCGGCTGGGGTCAAGAGCTCGTCGTCCCCCGCCAGCACCAGTTGCACCTGGTCGGCGCTCAAGGGGCGTCGCGTCATTTCGTACAAGGCCTGCAAAACTTGCAGCGCGCGCTCACAGCGCGCCTTGACCCCTTCGATGCGAAAAAGGGCATCGCGCCGGGCGAGCTTGACCTGACAACTCATGGCGATGAGGTCGATGTGCGCGTCCATGGGACCGCACAGATTGGCCAGCCGTTGGTTATTCGCGGGCAGAAATTCGTGTTTGAGAATCAAGTCGATAATCCGTTTCAAAACCCAATGATAGGCAATCATGATCGGACGCTTACAAGGCACCCTCATCGAAAAATCACCCCCCTCGGTCATGGTGGATTGTGCCGGGGTCGGGTATGTGGTGGATGTGCCCATGAGCACCTTCTTTCAGTTGCCCGATGTGCGCCAGCCCGTGACCTTGCTCACCCATTTGGTGGTACGCGAGGACGCCCATGTGCTGTTTGGCTTTGCCACCGCCGAGGAGCGCAATGCGTTTCGCCAGCTCATCCGCATCTCGGGCGTGGGTCCGCGCACGGCCTTGTCCATCCTCAGTGGCCTGAGCGTGAGCGATTTGGTCCAGGCCGTGGCACGACAGGAGGTGTCGCGCTTGGTCAAAGTCCCCGGCATTGGCAAAAAGACCGCCGAGCGTTTGCTGCTGGAGCTCAAGGGCAAGATGGCCGACGCGATTCACGATGGCCCCAGCGCCCCCACGACGGCGGTTCACGATGACATTGCCCAAGCCCTGGTGGCGCTGGGCTACTCCGAGAAAGAGGCCTCCTTGGCCCTCAAGACCTTGCCCACCGAGGTGAGCGTGAGCGAAGGCATCAAACTCGCACTCAAGGCCCTCTCGCAATGAGCATTCAACTCGACCAGTTCGACGAACCCGATGCCGCCCGCATGGTCTCGGCGCGCGCTGCCACACCCAACGAGGAGGCCATCGAGCGCGCCTTGCGCCCCAAGTTGCTCGACGACTATGTGGGACAGGTGAAGGTGCGCGAGCAGCTCGACATCTTCATGGGCGCGGCCAAAAAGCGCAACGAAGCCCTGGACCATGTGCTGCTCTTTGGGCCGCCTGGCCTGGGCAAGACCACCCTCTCGCACATCATTGCCCAAGAGCTGGGCGTGAACCTGCGTCAGACCAGCGGACCGGTGCTGGAAAAACCCAAAGACCTCGCCGCCTTGCTCACCAACCTTGAGCGCAACGATGTCTTGTTCATCGACGAAATCCACCGCCTATCACCGGTGGTGGAGGAAATCCTCTACCCCGCCCTGGAGGACTATCAGATCGACATCATGATTGGCGAAGGCCCTGCGGCGCGCTCCATCAAACTCGATTTGCAGCCCTTCACCCTGGTGGGCGCCACCACTCGCGCGGGCATGCTCACCAACCCTTTGCGCGACCGCTTTGGCATCGTTGCGCGCCTGGAGTTTTACAGCCCCGAGGAATTGCAGCGCATCGTGCTGCGCAGTGCGGGCTTGCTCAAGGCCTCGCTGGACGAGGCTGGCAGCATGGAAATCGCGCGCCGCTCGCGCGGCACGCCCCGCATTGCCAACCGTTTGCTGCGCCGTGTGCGCGACTACGCCGATGTCAAAGCCTCAGGTCACATCGATGCCGAAGTGGCGGGCAAGGCCTTGGCCATGCTGGATGTGGATCCACAAGGCTTTGATGTCATGGACCGCAAACTGCTCGAAGCCGTCATTCACCGGTTCGATGGCGGACCTGTGGGGCTGGACAACATCGCCGCGAGCATCGGTGAAGAGCCCGGCACCATCGAGGATGTGATCGAGCCCTACCTGATTCAGCAAGGCTTTTTGCAACGCACGCCGCGCGGGCGCATGGCCACGCTCGCCGCGTTTCGGCATCTGGGTGTCGCACCACCCAAGTCGGGCGGCCTCTTCACCGAATAAGGTCACGCACGGAGCGGGGGCGGCCTCAGGCGCTGGTTTCGTCGCGCGCGCCCTGCTTGAGGTGACTGTCGTCGCCCCAGCCCACGAGCTGAAAGTGCCCATCGCTCCACAACAGTCGGTTGATGGTGGCGTTGCCAATCAACCAGGTGCGATCGGCTTGCATGTGCTGTCCGGTGGCGGCGCGGTGCCACAAGTCCAGCACACCGCCATGCGCCACCCACACCACGGTTTTGCCCAGTTGCTGCTTGGCCAGGGCATGGGAATGGGGCATGACCCGGTCGTGAAACGCAATGAGCGATTCGCCCATGCGGGGCGCCCAGTCGGGCGTGCGCAGCTTCCAGTGCTGATGGTCCTCTGGCCACTGGGTCTGGATCTCTTGCCAGGTCAGGGTTTCAAAGTGACCAAAGTGACGTTCGCGCAAGGCCGAATGCACGATCGGGGTCAGTTGGTGGTGCTTGGCGATGGCCAGCGCCGTGTCCAGGGCGCGACTGAGGTCGCTGCTGTGAATTTCATCGATGGGCGTGTCGGCCAAAGCCAGCCCCACTTGCTCGGCTTGCCAGCGTCCGGTGTCGTTGAGGGGAATGTCGGAGCTGCCCTGAATGCGGGTTTGCACGTTCCAATCGGTTTCGCCATGGCGAACGGCAATGATCTGGGTGTAACTTTTGTTCATGGGTGCAGTGTAAAACTTGTCAGACAATGACTTCATGAACGAACAAGCTCCCCAATTGCCCAAGGGTCAGCTGACCCGTCTGGCCATCATTGATGCGGCCTTGAGGCTGGCCACGCAGGTCGGGCTCGAAGGCTTGAGCATTGGTGCCGTGGCCGAGATGATGAGCATGAGCAAGTCAGGCGTCTTTGCCCACTTTGGCTCGCGCGAGGCCTTGCAGCAAGCCGTCGTCCAGGCCTATCACCTGCGCTTTGAAGCCACGGTGTTTCAACCCGCCATGCGTCAGGCCCGAGGCTTGCCGCGTTTGCGCGACATGATGGACCGCTGGCTGGTCCAACTCGGCCTGGAAATCGACACCGGCTGCATTTATGTCAGCGGCGCCACCGAATTCGACGACCGGCCTGGACCGGTGAGAGACACCCTCATCGAATCGGTCAACACCTGGCTGCAGGCCTTGCAGCGGGTCGTCAAGCAGGCCATCGAAGAGGGGCATTTGCACGAGAGCACCGACCCCAGGCAATTGGCCTCCGAGCTCCATGGCCTAGCGCTGGTCCTGCATTTCGAGGGACGTTTTTTGCGTGATGATCAGGCCATGGAACGGGCGCGCCGGTCTGTGAATCATCTGATTGCCCGCTACCAAACCCAACTGGAGACCTGAATGTCTGATTTGCTCGTGCACGATCAAGAGGGCGTGCGTTTTCTCACCCTCAATCGCGTGGCCAAGAAAAACGCCCTCACCAGCCACTTTTACGCCGAGCTGGCCGATGCCTTTGAAGCCGCCGTGGCCGAGTCCTCGGTTCGCGTGCTCGTCATCCAGGGGCATGAAACCGTGTTCAGCGCTGGCAACGACATTGCCGATTTCATCCAGCGCCCACCCCACGACGGCGAGGCCCCCGTGTTTCGCTTTTTGCGTGCGGTGAGTGCATGCCCCAAGCCTGTGATGGCGGCGGTGGCCGGTCCCGCTGTGGGCATTGGCACCACCATGCTGCTGCACTGCGACTTGGTCTATGCCGGCGACAATGCCTTGCTCTCCATGCCCTTTGTCAACCTCGGTCTGTGTCCCGAGGCGGCCTCCAGCCTGTTGGTGCCCCAGCGCCTGGGTCATGTGCGCGCTGCGCAGATGTTGATGCTGGGTGAGCCCATCGATGCGGCCACTGCCCTGGAGTGGGGGCTGGTCAATGCCGTCTTGCCGCCCACCGAGGTCAATGCCCATGTGGAGCGAATGGCGCTCAAGCTCGCATCCAAGCCGGTGGACTCGGTGATGACCACCAAGCGCTTGCTCAAGCAAGCCCATGCGCAGGACGTGGCCCAGCGCATCGTTGACGAAGCCCAGCAATTTGGCCGTTTGATGGCTGAACCTGCCGCGCAGCAAGCCTTTGCTGCATTCATGACCAAACGCAATTGAATCCCATGACACTCACTCACGGCCCCGAGCTCGATCCCGAATTTGTCGAAGGCATTCGTGCCATCACCGAAGAGCAAATCGTGTTCAACAAGGTATTGGGGCTCAAGCTCACGCACCTCAGCGGCGACTCTGTGGAAGCACGCATCCAGATGCGCGACGACCTGGTTGGCCACTTTCAGTACAACCGCTTGCACGGCGGAGTGATCAGTGCGGTGCTCGATACCCTGGGCGGCATCGTGTGCCTCAATGGCGTGGGCGTGCGCTATGCCCAGGAAACCGTCAAGGAAAGGCTGGCGCGCTTTTCCAAACTGGGCACCATTGATTTGCGCATCGATTACCTGCGCCCGAGCATCGCGCCTCATTTTCTGGCCCGAGCCGACCTCATCCGCCTGGGCTCCCGCGTGGGCAATACCCGCATGAGCTTCACCTCGCCCGAGGGCAAGCTGCTCGCCAGCGGCTGCGGGGCTTACATCGTCTCTTGAGCGATGGGGCGCGGGTTGCCCGCGTCGTCAATGGCCACATAGGTGAGTGTGGCTTCGGTGACCTTGATGTACTGGCCTTGTGAGCGAAAGCGCTCGGCGTACACCTCGACCGCCACTGGGCCATGACCCATCCGCCAAAAATGTCGCCATTGGCATTGCAGTCGGCGGGCATGGGGATGACCTTGAGCACCAATTCGGCGTCGGTGGGCAAAGGCATTGCGTGAGGGTCAGCGGGGGCAGAGGCATTCACAGGCACAATCCTTGGATTGAAGTCACTGCATTCTGCCCCATGCGACACCATTCGCACTCTGATGTGCCCCCCGCCAACGCCAAGCGCTCCCAAACCGATTGGCAGACCCTGAGCAAGCTCTTGCCCTACTTGATGATGTACAAGTGGCGTGTGGGCATGGCCCTGGCCTTCATGATTGGCGCCAAGCTGGCCAATGTGGGCGTGCCGTTGCTGCTCAAGCAATTGATCGATGCCATGACGCTCACACCCCAGCAAGCCATTCTTGCGGTGCCTGTGGCCTTGCTGGTGGCTTATGGCTTGCTGCGCTTGTCGGTGTCGGTGTTCACCGAGCTGCGCGAATGGGTGTTTGCCGAGGTGACCCAGGGCTCGGCCAAGCGCATGGCCTTGCAGGTCTTCGATCATTTGCATTCGCTCAGCCTGCGCTTTCACCTGGAGCGGCAAACCGGCGGCATGAGCCGCGACATCGAGCGTGGCGTGCGCGGCCTGGAATCCCTGGTCTCTTATTCGCTCTACAGCATCGTGCCCACCTTGTTTGAAGTCTTGCTGGTGCTGTGCATTTTGGGCTTCACTTTCGATGTGGGCTACTCGCTCATCACCCTGGGCGCCTTGGTCACCTACATCGTCTTCACCGTCAAAGTCACGCAGTGGCGCACACACTTTCGGCGTGAAGCCAACGCCATCGATTCACAGGCACACACCCAAGCCATCGATGCCTTGCTCAATTACGAGACCGTCAAATACTTTGGCAACGAGGCCTATGAATCCGAGCGTTATGCACAAAGCCTGGATCGCCTGCGTCGTGCGCGCCTTAAGGCACAGTCGTCCCTGAGCCTGCTCAACAGTGGCCAGCAGCTCATCATTGCTGCAGCCCTGGTGTGGTTGCTGTGGCGTGCCACCGAAGGCGTGGTCGATGGCAAGCTGACCCTCGGAGACCTGGTGATGATCAATGCCTTCTTGATCCAGCTCTACATCCCCTTGAACTTTTTGGGTGTGGTCTACCGCGAGATCAAGCAAGGCCTCACCGATCTGGACCGCATGTTTGCCCTCATGGAGAAAAACCGTGAGGTGGCAGACCGCCCCGACGCGCAGGAACTGATCTTGCAATCTGCACCCCAGGTGAGTTTTTCCGGCGTGCGCTTTGCCTATGAGGCAGACCGCCCCATCCTTCACGAGGTGAACCTCACCATCGAACCAGGCTGCAAGCTGGCGGTGGTGGGCGCATCGGGCTCGGGCAAGTCAACGCTGGCGCGCTTGCTCTTTCGCTTTTATGACATCAACGAAGGGCAGATTGCCATCAACGGCACTGACATCCGCTCGCTCACTCAGACCAGCTTGCGTCGTGCCATTGGCATCGTGCCGCAAGACACGGTGCTCTTCAACGACACCGTTCGCTACAACATTGCCTACGGTCGTCCCGATGCCACCCGCGAAGAGATCGAAGCTGCGGCCAAGGCCGCTCGCATCCATGACTTCATCGTCTCCACGCCCAAGGGGTATGACACGCTGGTGGGCGAGCGCGGCCTCAAGCTCTCGGGCGGCGAAAAGCAGCGCGTGGCCATTGCGCGCACTTTGCTCAAGAACCCGCAAATCCTGATCTTCGACGAGGCCACTTCGGCGCTGGACAGCGCCAATGAGCGCGCCATCCAGACCGAGCTCATGCAAGCTGCGCGCAACAAGACCACGCTGGTGATTGCGCATCGGCTCTCGACCATCGTGGATGCCGATTGCATCGTGGTGCTCGATCAGGGGCGGGTGATCGAACAGGGCACGCATGCCCAATTGCTGCAACGCCAGGGTCGCTATGCCCAGATGTGGCAGCTACAGCAAAGCCAATCGCATCAGGGGATGTCGCTGCCTTCGTCAGAAGAATTGGTCGACGGACCTACCGTGCCCAGCCTGTCCACCACGCGCTGAGGCGCGCCGCTGATCATGGCGCCATAGACATTGGCGTTGGCCACGACCTTCTTCACATAGTCGCGCGTTTCGCTAAAGGGAATGTTCTCCGCCCAAATCGCAGCCTCGAGCACGGGGCCTTGACGCCATTTGCGCGCACGCCCCGGGCCTGCGTTGTAGGCCGCCGCCGTGAGTGGCAATTGACCCTGGAAGTGATTGAGCACGATCTTCAAAAAGCCCGTGCCGATCTGGATGTTCACATCCTGGCGGTTCAGTTGGTCCACCTGGAAGTTCTGCATGCCCAGCCGCTTGGCCGTCCAGCGTGCCGTGGCCGGCATGACCTGCATGAGGCCAGACGCGCCCACCGAGGAGCGCGCATTGATGATGAAGCGGCTTTCTTGCCGGATGAGGCCATACACCACGGCGGGGTCGAGGTTGATCTCGCGGCACCGCTCCATCACCTCGTTGAGGTAGGGGCGGGGAAAGCGCAACTCGACATCCATCATGCCCGAGCGTTCGCTCACAAAGATGCTGCGGTCCCAGACCTGATTCTCATAAGCCAGGTAGGCTGCTGCATGCATCAGCTCGGGTGAGAGCTTGCCCGATTTGCCTTCGGCGTCCACCAGGCTGGTGCCGTAATTCCATTCACGCACACCCGGCCCGCGCAAGCCCATCTGGATGGCCATGAGGGCGCGCTTGAGCGAGGGGTTTTGACGCACCTGGTTCATTTGCTCCTGCGTGGGGCTGGCCGGACGCGGCGGGATGGTCACCGCTTGCCCCAGTGCGTGCAAGGCCAACTGCTCGTAAAAGCCGTCGATGCCGGCAATGCGCTGCAGCATGGCGCGCGCCTTGATCACATCGGGGTCATCGTTGCGGGTGTGCAAGGCCAAAAGCGTGCGCGCTTGCCAGTACACCCAGGTGGTGTCGCGCTGCGCTTCGGGGCTCATGGCCTCGATGGCCGAGAGCACCACCGGCCACAAGGGCGAGTCGGCCTGGCGCAAGGCGGCGCGCGCTTGCCAGGCCAGCATCTCGTCGGTGAGGTCGGCTGCGCGGCTGACTTCGTTGAAGTAACTCACGGCCTTGTCGCTCAAGTCCATGGCCGCTTCACGACCCACTGCACCCCATGCCCAGTTGCGCTGGCTGGCGGTGAGCCGCTGGCCATTGGCCTTGAGCCATTGGGCGGCAGCCTCGGTGTGGGGCCTAGCGGCACGCGAGAGCGCTAGCGTGAGCCATTCACCGGAGGCCTTGGGGTTGGACTTCAAAAACGCCATGGGGTCGCGAAACACCGCCTTGAGCTGCGCGTCGCCATGGCTGTCCACCATCATCAGGGCTTGGCGAGCGGTCTCTGGGCGATTGAATTCCACCGCCAGGCGAACCTTGCGCCAGATGTCCTGGGCGGGAATGAGTTTGGCCTGATGCAAGGCCGCAACCGCCTGGGTGCAACCGTCGTCTTTTTGGCGCAGCCGCCACCAGTTGTCACGCACTTGCTGCACCTCGTCGTCGGACAGTTTTTTACCCGTGCGAACAAACGTCGCCAGGCTGTGCAGGCAAGCCAGCTCGCGGTCATCGCGCATGCGATAGAGCGGGTATTCGGCTTCGAAGTTGGTCCAGTCACTCACCTTGCCCAGCAGCAGCAGCCAGTCGGCGCGCAGGCGGTCCTCGACGTAGGAGCCCGCATGGCGCTTGAGGAAGTCGCGGATCTCGTCGTTGGAGGCCGACTCCAGCCTCGCTCTGAGTTCCCAGTATTCGCCCCAGCCCGCGAGGGGATGGCCTTTGACCGCAGGCAACAAGGCCTTGAGGCGCTTGGCATCCATGCGCGAAAAGGCCTGCTCCATGTCAAGCAAGGCCTGTTCGGCCACGGTGGGTTCGGCTTTGGCTTTGGATTTGTTTTGTGCGCTCGCAAGGGGCGCACAGAGCAAGAGCCCCGTGAGACAAAAGCCAACGGCCAAGGCCGGAAAAAGGGAAACAGCAGGCAGGCGTGACACAATGGACTCCAACTCAATGTCCTCATTATCAGCGCATGGACAAATCAGCGACACGACAAGCCCTGCTCGAAACGCGGTTGAATATGCCCGACCGCTATGCACGCGTCGAAGACTTGCAGCGTGTGATGCGCATCTGGCTCTTTGGGCGCAGCGACACCGTCATTGGCGCCTATTGGCCCATCAAGGGCGAATTCGACCCCTTGCCCGCCTTGCACCGCTGGAAAGAAGACGGCGAACTGCTCGATGACCCAGTGCGACGGCGCATTGGCTTGCCCGTGGTCAACAAGTTGCACAAAACCCTGACCTTTCACGTCTGGTACCCCGGTTGCCCCATGGAGGAGGATGCCTACGGCATTCCCAAACCCAAAGACACCGAGCCTGTTGTGCCCACCTTGCTGTTTGTGCCCTGTGTGGGCTATGGACCTGGCGGTTATCGCCTGGGCTATGGTGGCGGTTTCTACGACCGCACCCTCGCCACGCTGCAACCCAAGCCCTTCACCGTCGGCCTGGGATTCGGACACGGCTTCTTGCCCGACCTCATGCCCGAACCGCACGATGTGCCCCTCGATGCCATCCTCAACGAATACGGCACGGTTTGGCCTGTTCAATAATCGGTGTCAGATGAATGAAAGGACTGAGATGAGCAAAGCTTTTGCATCGCAAGCGGATCTGAGCGAGAAGAAGGTCACCTTCGAGCGGCTCAGCCAACACTGCTGGGCCTACACCGCCGAGGGCGACCCCAACTCCGGCGTCATCATTGGCGACCGTTTCATCCTGGTGAGCGACACCACCGCCACCCCGGCCATGGCGCAGGACCTCATCCGCAAGATCCGCACGGTGAGCGACCTGCCCATCAAGTATGTGCTGCTCACCCACTACCACGCGGTGCGTGTTCTGGGTGCCTATGCCTATGCCGCCGAAGGGGCGACCGAGATCATCGCCAGCCAAGGCACGCTGGACTTGATCCGCGAGCGCGGCCTGCAAGACATGAAAAGCGAAATGGAGCGTTTCCCACGTCTGTTCCGTGGCGCAGATTCAGTGCCGGGGCTGACTTGGCCCACCATGGTGGTGGGCGGTGGTGACCCCACACGCGGCGAGTCGCCAGGGCGCTTGTCCATCAACCTGGGCGGCGTGGTGGTTCAGATCTGGCATCCGGGTCCGGGTCACACCAAGGGCGACACCATTGCCTGGGTGGAAGAAGAAAAAGTCCTCTACAGCGGCGACCTCGTGGAATACGAAGCCGGGGTGTACACGGGGGACGCCCAACTCGAAGAGTGGCCGGCCACGCTCGAAGCCTTACGGGCTTTGAATGCCGAGTACATCGTGCCGGGGCGGGGTGAGGCCATGAAAGGCCGCGACAACGTCCACAAGGCGCTGGATTACACCAAGCGTTGGGTGCAGACCCTGTACCGTTGCGGCCAGGAGGCCGTGGCCGCCGGCATGGACCTCAAGGCGGCGATGGCGCACACCCGCAAGTCCATGGACCCCATCTTTGGCCATGTGTTCATTTACGAGCATTGCCTGCCCTTTGATGTGACGCGGGCGTATGACGAGGCCAGTGGCATCAAGAACCCCCGCATCTGGACCGCCGAGCGCGACATCGAGATGTGGAAGGCCTTGCAGGCCTGACGCATCTAGTGCGCCCGATCTCAACCCACCCAGGCGGTGGGTTTATTTTTTCTCGGCCATGAGTGCGCGCACATCGGCCTCGTAGCCTTGCAGTACCTTCACGGCGTAGGCGCGTTGCGCTGGTGAGGTCTGTTGATGAAAGTCGGCGATGGCCTGGCAGTTGTAGCGGGTGAGGCGTTCTTGTTGGGCATGCATGACAGGGTCGGGCACTTGTCGCCACACGTTCACGGTCTCTTTCATTTGCAACTGCGCTTGCTCAAAGCTTGGGGCTTGGTCACGCCAGCTCGCGAGCGTGCCCAGCACCCGGCCTTGCCGCAGCTTGCGTCGCTCAAAGCTGGTGGGGGCATCAAACACCGAATCTTTGGCCAGCTGGGTGAGTTGTCGTCCTTGCTCGGTGCTGAGCTTGCCGTAGAGGCGGTCAGCCCATTCGCGCGAACGCTTGACGCGGTGTTTGAGCAAGTCCTCGGGTGAGCCGTCCATCCAACTTTCACGCCAGTTGGCATTGCTCTTGGCGTAGGCTTTTCTAAGGTGGGCAATTTGTGTGGGCGCGAGGTCCAGACCCAGGCGGGTGAGGTCGGCGTTGAGGTGGTGTATCCACTCAAACACCCATTGCTCGATCACATCAAAGCGCGCGCACACCTCATCCCCGCTCACAGGCTTGAGCACCAGGCTTTGCCAGCTGGCGAGTTCCTCGGCCACCTTGGGCAATTCGTTCTGACGATGCCAGACGAGCCATTTCTCGAGCGCCACGCTCACCCGATCGGATTGGGCGCTGGACAAGTCCACCTGCCGATCCAGCCAGAAGTGCACCAGGCGGGGCAACTGGTTGTAGGTGGTCTGAATCAGGCTACAGCCCGACAGCACCACGGCCACGCCAAGCAGGCAGATCCCGCGAATCAGGCGCTTGGTGATAATGGACGGCAACATGAGGAACTCGAGATGAAACCCATTGATGTGGTGATCATGGCTGCGGGCAAAGGAACCCGCATGAGGAGCAGTATCCCTAAAGTGCTTCACCGTTTGGCGAATAAGGCTTTGTTGCAGCACGTGGTGGACGCCACGCGTGCCCTCACCGTGCGCCAAGTGGTGCTGGTCACCGGCCATGGAGCAGCTGCCGTGCAAGCGGCCATGGCGCACGAGGCAGGGCTCACCAGCGTGGTGCAAGAGCCCCAGCTGGGCACGGGTCATGCCGTGCAACAGGCCATGCCCAGGCTGGCAGATGACGGCCTCACCCTGGTGCTCAGCGGCGACGTGCCCCTCATCCAGCCCGCCACCTTGCACGCCCTGGTGCAAGCCTGCGACCAGCAGCACCTGAGCTTGCTCACCCTCGATGCACCCAACCCCACAGGCTATGGGCGGGTGGTGCGCGACGCGCAGGGCCAGGTCCTGGCCATCGTCGAAGAAAAAGACGCCAACGACGCGCAAAAAGCCATCCGGGAAATCTACTCAGGCATTCTTGTCGCACCCACAAAGGACTTGCGCCGCTGGTTGGGCCAGCTCGATGACCACAACGCCCAGCACGAGTTCTACCTCACCGATGTGGTCAAGCATGCGGTGGCCGAAGGGGCGCAGCTTCGCACCCACACCACCGATGCGGCCTGGGAAGTGGCGGGCGTGAATTCGCCCGCGCAACTCGCCGAGTTGGAGCGCATCCACCAGCGTCGCACTGCCGATGCGCTGCTCACCCAGGGCGTGCGCCTGGCCGACCCAGCGCGCCTGGACGTGCGCGGTGAGCTGGTGTGCGCCAGCGATGTGTTCATCGATGTCAACTGCGTCTTTGAAGGCCAGGTGGTCCTGGGCGAAGGCGTGCGCATCGGCGCCAATTGCGTGATCGCCAATTGCCGCATCGAAGCCGGCGCGGTGATCCACCCCTTTACCCACATCGACGGCGAGCAGCTTGGCGTGACCGTCGGCGAGGGCGCGCTCATTGGCCCGTATGCACGCCTGCGCCCTGGCGCACAACTGGGGCCTGAGGTGCACATTGGCAATTTCGTCGAGGTCAAGAATGCCACGCTGGCCAAAGGGGCCAAGGCCAACCACCTGGCTTATCTGGGTGATGCCACTGTGGGCGAGCGCGTCAACTACGGCGCGGGCAGCATCACTGCCAATTACGACGGTGCCAACAAGCACCGCACCATCATCGAGGACGATGTGCACGTGGGCAGCAACTGCGTGTTGGTGGCGCCAGTGACGATTGGCGCGGGCGGCACCGTGGGCGGTGGCTCCACCATCACCAAGAGCACCGAGCCGGGTGCCTTGAGCGTGGCGCGGGGCAAACAGGTGAGCTTGGCTAACTGGAAGCGACCCACCAAAAAGAAGTGACTCAGCCGCGAGGCAGCGCGATCTGCGTGCTGAACTTGGCCCGCTTGGTGGCAAAAAAGGCTTTCACATTCCGCACATTCGCGTCTTGCGTGAGCAGCCGCTGCGTCACGGCGAGGTAGTCGAGCATGTCAGCCGCCTGAATCACCAACACAAAGTCCGGACCTGGCGACACGCGCCAGCATTGCTGCACGGATGCATCGGCCACTGCACGGGCTTCAAAGGCATCGAGGTGCTCAGCCGCTTGCTGGTCCAAGGTCACCTCCACCAGCGCATGCAGGCGGCTGGCATCGGCTTGCAGTGCGCCCAGCAGCTTGAGGTCGATCTCATCCAGGTCTGAATCATTCATAAAAGTCTGAATAATGAAATTTAAATTCAAGTCAACAAGAGAATACCGTGTTATTTCAAAAAACAATGAATTTAGAAGAAATATTTCATGACAAGCCCCCTAGCATCGGGGTTTTAAGCGCAACAGCGCCAGGGCTTGGACCCAGCCTGGCGGCGAAGGAGTCAACATGTGTGGCATCGTCGGAGCGGTTTCACCGCGCAACATCGTTCCCGTGCTGGTGCAGGGTTTGCAACGGCTGGAGTACCGGGGTTATGACTCCTGCGGCGTGGCCGTGCATGCAGCCAGCCTGAGCGGGCACACGGGCGGGTTGGAGCGCGCACGCAGCACCGCGCGCGTGGCCGAGCTGGTCGAGCAGGTGCAGGCCGATCACATCGAAGGCGGCACCGGCATCGCCCACACGCGCTGGGCCACGCATGGTGCACCCGCCGTGCGCAACGCGCACCCGCACTTCAGCCATGGCACGGGCAACGCCCAGGACAAGCCGGGTCGCATTGCACTCGTGCACAACGGCATCATTGAAAACCACGAAGAGCTGCGCGCTGCCTTGCAAGCCAAGGGCTATGTGTTCCTGAGCCAGACCGACACCGAAGTCATTGCGCACCTGGTCGACAGCCTCTACCAGGGCGATGTGTTCGACGCCGTCAAGGCCGCAGTGCAGCAGCTGCGCGGGGCTTATGCGATTGCCGTCTTTCACAAAGACGAGCCGCATCGGGTGATCGGTGCGCGTGAAGGCTCGCCCCTGATCCTGGGCGTGGGGCAGGGCGAGGCTTTTTTGGCCAGCGACGCCATGGCGCTGGCTGGTGTGACCGATCAAATCGTCTACCTGGAAGAAGGCGATGTGGTGGATGTTCAGCTGGGCAAGCACTGGGTGGTGGACCGTCAGCACAAGCCCGTGCAACGCCCCGTGAAAACCGTGCAAGCCCACAGCGGCGCGGCCGAACTCGGACCCTATCGCCACTACATGCAAAAAGAAATCTTTGAGCAACCGCGTGCGATTGCCGACACCCTCGAAGGGGTGGAAGGCATCACCCCCGAGTTGTTTGGTGACGGGGCCTACAGCACCTTCAAGGCCATCGACAACGTGCTCATCCTCGCGTGCGGCACGAGCTATTACAGCGGGTGCGTGGCCAAGTACTGGATCGAAGCCCTGGCGCAACTGCCCTGCGCGGTGGAGATTGCCAGCGAATACCGCTACCGCGATTCCGTGCCCAACCCCAAGACCTTGGTGGTCACCATCAGCCAAAGCGGCGAAACCGCCGACACCCTCGCCGCCTTGCGGCATGCGCAAGGCCAGGGCATGCGGCACACCCTCACGATTTGCAACGTGGCCACCAGCGCCATGGTGCGCGAATGCCAGCATGCGTATGTGACGCGTGCGGGCGCAGAGATTGGCGTGGCCTCGACCAAGGCCTTCACGACCCAGCTCGCGGCGTTGTTTTTGCTGACGCTGGCCTTGGCTCAAACCCGAGGCCGTCTGAGCGATGCCCAAGAGGCGGCACACCTCAAGGCCATGCGGCACCTGCCCGTGGCACTGCAAGCGGTGCTGGCGCTGGAGCCGCAAATCATCAGTTGGGCAGAGGAATTCGCGAGCAAGGAGAACGCCCTCTTTTTAGGGCGGGGTACGCACTACCCCATTGCACTGGAAGGGGCGCTCAAGCTCAAGGAGATCACCTACATCCACGCCGAGGCCTATGCAGCGGGCGAGCTCAAGCATGGCCCTCTGGCCTTGGTGACCAGCGCCATGCCCGTGGTGACCGTGGCGCCCAACGACCAGTTGCTGGAAAAGCTCAAGAGCAACATGCAAGAGGTGCGCGCGCGCGGCGGCGTGCTGTATGTGCTGGCCGATGGCGATACGCGCATTGCCAGCGAAGAGGGCATCAACGTGATTCGCATGCCCGAGCACTATGGCGTGTTGTCACCCATCCTGCACGTGGTGCCACTTCAGTTGCTGGCCTATCACACGGCTTGCGCGAGGGGTACGGATGTGGACAAGCCGAGGAACCTGGCCAAGAGTGTGACGGTGGAGTAGGGTGGCTAGGCCTCAGGTTTGAGGCCCTAAGGCATCTACAGGCTCTGGGTCGGTTCACTCAACAAGATAATCCCACCTGCACAAGCTAAACAAATGGCAATTCATATGCGTCGCAAGTGGTTCATCGTGTTGGGTGTGGTGTTGCTTATGGCGGTCACGGCGGGCGGCCTCTTTGGCTACCAGCACTGGCAGCGCGACAACGAGGCCTGGGCTCGCGAGCGCGAGGAGTTCGATCAGTGCAGCCTCTACGCCATCTTGCATCACATGGGCAATCGCACCTTTGTGGGCGAAGACGCCTACATGCGCCCCAGTCACGAAGAAGGCCCTTACTTCAATGCCCTGAAAAAAGTCGCGAGCGACCCCCAGCTCGATCTCGATGCCGTTCGCATCGGGACAGACAAATGGGACTTGACGGTGGCCGACCCCAAAGCCGGTGGCCAACGGCTTCTGGCCGTGTGCCAGCAACGTGTCAAGGCCGGTGAAGAGGGGGTCGCACTCCATGTGGGTCGCTTCTACCTGATCACGCAAAAGCCTCAAGCTGTTGCCTGGCTAGAGGCAGCGGCAGAGGGCGGCATGCCCGCTGCCCATCGCTTGCTGGGTGTGGCCTATCGCAAGGGCATGATCCAGGGCATCAAGGACGAAAACAAAGCCCTCGCCTACTTCAACAAGGCGGCCAATGCGGGGGACCGGCAAGCCAAGCTCTACCTCGCTGAGCTCTATGGCAGTACTGATTCGGCGCGCGCCATGCAGTACCTCAATGTTGCTGCCGAGCAAGGCAGCCCCACAGCGGCTTATCGTTTGCTGCGTTCAACAGCCGACCCACGCATGGCGTACTTCTGGGGCCTGGCCTTTCAATTCATCCTCGACAAAGAACGGCAAAAGGAGTGGTGGCATGAGCTGGAATCCAACACCCAATACCGTTGGGAGGGCTTGCCCAATGGGGTTGGGGCAATGGACATTCAATTTGGTGTCACGCCCAAGGCTGACATCATCACGAATTACGACCAGGAAGCCGCCAAGCACACACTCGACCGGCTTGAGCGCGACTTGCCGCTGCCCTCTCGCATGGTGGTGCAAGAGCTGTTTCAATTGTGGGTAAAAGAAAAACTCAAACTCCCCAAGGGCTCTTGACGCCTTCAAGCCCCAGCTCGGTGGGGTTTCACTGCACCTGCAGTTGCGTGACTTGCCCGGACTGGATGATGTCGACCAGGGCATTCATCACTTCTTTTTCCTTGCCCCTGAATCCATGTTCGGTGAAGGCGGCGCAGACATGACCTTGAAATCCTGATCCCCCCGAGACGCTCACCAGCGGGATCTTGTATTTCTCGGCAATGCCTTTCGCTCCCGAGTACGTGGTCAAGGGGCAGGGGTCTGCCACGTGGTGCACAAAGGCCTGGGGGACCTTCACCTTGCCATAGTCAAAGCCACCCAGTTCGCGGTAGGAGTTCTTCGCATAGGGCTCGGTGATGGATGCGGTGTGAATCACACCGGCATAGCCACCGGGGTTGTGCAGGGGCATGAAGGACGACGAGATCGTGCCTTTGCTGGTGCCCACCAGCCAAACCTCGGTGATGGAGGGCTGGCGCTTTCTCACCTCGGCAATCAGGGCGTCCACGTCCTCTTGCCGTTGCTTGGAGGCCTGGTAGTGGCTTTCGCAATGGTCCCCGCTTTCTGAATGGCAATCGACGATGAGGCTGGCGATGTGCTCATTCACCAAAAAGCGGCGCGCACGGATGAGGAAGTTGCCGTTGAGCCTGGATTGGGTCATCACGCCGTCTTCCACCACCGGCCTCACCACCGAGGGCGAGCCGGGCAACAGCACGGCGAGTTTGAGTGGCTTGGCCTCTGACCCTTTGAGGGTGGAATACACCCCGACTTGTTTTTTCGTGGCGGTGAGGTCCACCGAAATGAGGGCCTCGCTCAAGCCTTGGGCATGGGCAGGGACGGTTTGCGCCCAAGGGGTTGAAGCGGCGGCCAGGGTCAGCAACGCAACGAGGGCACCGAGCCCACGCCGCACATCAGAGCCATTCGGGTGAAGCAGGGTCATGTGGATGTCCTCATTCAACAGGCCAAGGCCAAAGCATGCAAGCCTGGCTCAGTGCTTATGCTCGTGGTTGTGCTCGCGCGCCTTGGCGGGACCGCCCATGGCACGAACCGGCACGTCCAGGGGCATCTCGGTTTTTTGCCCCTTGTCGTTTTCAAAGGTCAAGGTCAGGGCCACTTTGCTGTCGGCCTTGAGGGGTTCTTTCAAGTCCATGAGCATGACGTGATAGCTGCCGGGGCGCAGTTCCACCGTCTTGCCCGAGGGCAAGGCCAGCGACGCAATGGCGGCCATCTTCATGGTGTTGCCCTCCATCTTCATTTCGTGGATTTCGGTGACGCCCGCCACAGGGCTTTTGACGCCCACGAGCTTCATGTTGCCATTGGCCGTGAGTTGCATGAAGGCGCCGGTGGCCTTTTGGCCGGCCACGGTGGCGCGCGCCCAGGGCTCCTGGACTTGAACGGTTTGGGCTTGTGCCAGGCCAACGCCCGAGGCGATGAGGGCGAGTGAGAGAACGAGTTGTTTCATGATGCATCTTTCAAAAAGGGGGAGAACCAGGGCCTTGCGCGCGTGGGTGGGTTCACGCCACGCCGGGCAAGTCCCCTCTGGGAGTCAGTGGACTGAGCTCAATGGATTGCGGTGGATGCAGCAGGAGGACCCCGCGAGGGCAGAGGCGCTCGCGCAAGGGGGATGGGCTCGTGCACCACAGGCGACGACATGGCCAGCACAGTGGGCAGGGCTTGAAACCGTGCGGTGGTTGGCGGTGCCGTGACCCCCAAGGCCGGTGCGCAGACCAGGCAATGCAAGCCCGATGCGACAGGGGCTGTGCTGGGGGCAGGGGCATCGTCTGTTGGGGGCACCCACACCATGCCGGCGGAGGTGCAAATCGGCTCGCCCACGGGATGTGCGCCAGCGGGTGCGGCGGTTGCGGCGGCCAGGGTGAGGCCAAACCAGACCAGCACCCACAGGGCAAAACGCTTGGGCAACGAATTCATGCACATGCAATCATTCTAGGATCAGGCCCGATGCGTTCGCCCACACCCTCGATCGTGGCCGTGTGTGAGCCTTCATAATCGCCCATCTCTTTTGGACCGATGAGCATGAAAACGCTGTTGCATGTGGGCTGTGGCCCCAAGCGAATTGACCAGACCACGCGGGCTTTCAACGACGGCAGCTGGCAAGAGCAACGCCTGGACATCAACCCGGCGGTGCAGCCCGATGTGATTGGCACCATGACCGACATGTCCTCTGTGACCACGGGCAGTGTGCAGGCGGTGTTCTCCAGTCACAACATCGAGCACCTCTACCCGCATGAAGTGCCCGTTGCCCTGGCCGAATTCCATCGCGTGCTCGACGCCAGCGGCTTTGTGGTGATCACCTGTCCCGACCTCAAGTCGATTTGCCAGTTGGTGGTGGACGATCGCCTCGACGAGCCGGCTTATCAATCGCCTGCTGGCCCCATCACGCCGCTGGATGTGCTGTATGGCCACCGTGCCTCCATGAGCCACGGCAACCTCTACATGGCGCACCGCTGCGGCTTCACCGAGACCGTGTTGCGCAAAGTCCTCGCGGCCAGCGGCTTTGCCCAGATTGCCACGCGTGCGCGCCCCCAGCATTTCGATCTGTGGGCTTTGGCCTGCAAAGACCGCCGACCCGAGGATGACGTGCGTGCCCTGGCTGTGCAGCACTTCCCCGCTTAGCGAGGGTCTCCCTTTCATCTTTTTTGATTGACCCGCCATGACCACGTTCACCTTCCACCAAGTCGATGTCTTTTCGGATCGCCCGCTCATGGGCAACCCGCTGGCGGTCGTGCACGATGCCGATGCCCTGACCACCGAGGACATGGCGCGCTTTGCACGCTGGACCAACCTGTCGGAAACCACCTTTGTGTTGCCCCCCACCGATGCGCGCGCCGACTATCGCGTTCGCATCTTCACGCCCGGACAGGAGCTGCCCTTTGCGGGGCATCCCACCCTGGGCACGTGCTGGGCGTGGCTGCAGGCGGGCGGTGTGCCCGCGCAAGATGGCGTCGTGGTGCAAGAGTGCGGCATTGGTTTGGTGACGGTCAAAGTCCAGGGCACGCAACTGGCCTTTGCTGCGCCGCCCTTGTTGCGCAGCGGGCCTCTGGATGAGGCGCTGGTGCAGCGCATCGCCCGCGCGCTGGGGGTGCAGCGCGCTGACATCGTGCATCACCAGTGGGTGGTCAACGGTCCGGAATTTTGCGCGGTGATGTTGCCCAGCGCCGAGCAGGTGCGCGCACTGCGTCCCGACTTTGCCGCCCTGGCCGATTTGAAGCTCGGTGTGATCGGACCTCAAGCACCGGGTGCACCCACAGACTTTGAGGTGCGCGGCTTTGTGGTGCCCTCGGGGGTGAACGAAGACCCTGTCACGGGCAGCCTCAACGCAGGTTTGGCAGTGTGGCTCATGCAGTCGGGCTTGGCGCCCGAGCGCTATTCGGTCACGCAAGGCACGGCCTTGGGTCGGGCGGGGCGCGTGAGCCTGCACAAGGAAGGCGACACCATTTGGGTCGGCGGCGCGGTGAGTCCGTGCGTCGAGGGTCGCCTCAGCCTTTGACGCGCCAGCGCGCCACCCACGCCAGGGGGTTCACGCCGGTGACCAGGGCAGTGCCCAGCAGGATCACACCCATGCCGCCCATCGTGGCGGGGCTGGGCCATTCGCCGAGGAACACCCCGCCCCAAAAGCTGCCAAACACGGGGATGAGGTAGGTCACCGACAGGGCTGAGGTGGGGCCAACGTCTTGCACCAGGCGAAAGAACAGCAAATACGCCACGCCACTGCACAGCACGCCAATGCCCAGCATGGCCAGCATGGCCGCGGTGGTGGGCGGATGAGCCAGCGGCCAGATGGCCAGCGAGGGCAAGACCATGATGGAGGCACCCGCTAGCGTGCCAAAGGCATTGAGGAAGGGCTCGCGGGCTTCGCTGCGCTTGGCGTAGTTGGCCGCGATGCCATAGCAACACGTGGCGCCCAGGCACAGCAGCGTGCCGGCGAGGTCTTGGGCGCGCCAGCCCGATGCACCGGGCAGGATCAGCAAGGCCACGCCCACCAGACCCAGCAGCAAGCCCAGGCCTCGGCGGGGCGACCATTCCTCCTGGCGCAGGAGCAGGCCAATCACATAGCCCCAGGCGGGTGCGGTGGCGTTGAGCACCGACAAATGCGCGGTGGACAAGGTTTGCGAGGCCTGGCTGTAGAGCACAAAGGGCACAGCCGAGTTGAGGCTGCCCAGGATCAGAAAGTGTTTCCACTGCCCTTTCAGTGAGATGGCGCGCCGACCCAGCCAGGCCAGCGCCCAGAGGAAGACGCCGCCCAGCACCACACGCCCCAGGGTCAGCACGGCTGGACCCAGCACGGGGGTGGCGATGCGCATGAAGAGGAACGAGCCGCCCCAGATGGCGGAGAGCAGGACCAGGCGGGCCAGATTTGCGGAATTCACGAGGTGAGGGCCTTTGATGAGGGCAGCCAAAAGCGGCACGAAGCGGCACGAAGCGGCACGAA
>RGCL01000041.1 GCA_009919175.1 Betaproteobacteria bacterium | reverse complement strand
CCGTGGGTTTGCCCGTGGTGCCCGAGGAGGCATGGATGCGCACCACTTGCTCGCGCGGCACGGCAAAGAGGCCAAAGGGGTAGTTCTCGCGCAAGTCGGCTTTGGTGGTGAAGGGGAACTTGGCCAGGTCGGCCAGGGTGTGGAGGTCGTCGGGGTGCACGCCGGCCTGCTCGAACTTGCGCCGGTAGTGCGGCACTTGCGCATAGGTGCGCTGCAAGGTGTCTTTGAGCCGCTGCAATTGCAGCGCGGCAATCTCGTCGCGGCTGGCGGTCTCGATGGGGTCGAGCTCGCCGGGGCGGGGTTGCTTCACAGGCATGTCAGGGTCTCCTTGAGGGATTCAGGATGCGGCGGCCAAACCCGAGAGCACATCGCCCTTGATGCGATGGCTTTTGCCGCGAAAGAGGGCCACCATTTGCCCCCCGCGCACGCGCACGGTGATGTCGTAGACGCCGGTGCGTCCGCTGGAGGAGCGCTCTTGGGCGTGGGCTTCAAGCACATCACCTTCGAACGCCGGGGCCAGAAAATCAATGTTGCAAGCCGAGGCCACCGCATTGACGTTGTAGCTGTTGCAGGCATAAGCAAAAGCGCTGTCGGCCAAGGTGAAGATCAGGCCGCCATGGCACATGTGGTGGCCATTGGTCATGTCTTTGCGCACCGTCATGGTCATGAGGGCTTCGCCGGGGGCGATGTGTTCGAGCTGCATGCCCAAGGCATGTGTGGCGGCATCGCGTGCCCACATGGCCTCGCCCACAGCGCGAGCCAGGGCCAAAGGGTCTGTCGGAGCGGCAACGGTGGGGGCTGGGGTGTTCAATTTGATACAAATTCCCTTGAGATCGGCGGATTATGCGTATCAAACCAAACCCTCGCACCTGGGTAAACCCTAGGCGCTGCTGCGGCTGGGGGCAAATCGCTTTTTGAGCAAGGCACCCGATTTGGGGGTGCTGCCGTCCGAGAGCTGGAACACCTCGTCCAGGTGTTTTTCAGACAGGCGCAAAACGGTGGCGTAGATCGATTGGCACAAGGACCGCGCGCTGTGGCCTGGCCAATCGGGGGGCAGCAACTCCTGGGGCAACTCGGGGTCGCGCAGCAAAAGGCGGCGGTAGTCGTGGATGAGCAAGATGCGCAGCTCCAGCGCCAGGTCGCCACTGAGCGACTCCACGCCCACGCTCAGGATCTCTTCCAGGATGGGACGGTAGGTCGCTTCAAACTGGCGGTAGCGCCCGGCGAGGTCGCGCAAATCCCAGGCCTTGGCCACCACGTCGCGATCGGACAGGGTGTTGGGGGTGTCGAGTTGCTGGGTTTGCAAGGGCAGCAAGGCCTGCAGATGTGCCCCCAAGCCCTCGTTGATCAGGCCTTGAATCACCGCCTTGAGGTCAGCGCTGGGGTGCACAAACTTGCCTTGCCCCAGATCGCCAAAACCTTGCCAGAACAGCGCGCGCTTGAGGGGCTCTCTGGCTTTGAGCGGCAAATCGCCCACCAGCAGCAACAAGCGCCATTGATGGTCCCAACTCGGCGGGCTGGTGGCATAAATGTGCTCGCTGGCTTGCAAAAACAGGGCTTGCCCAGCGGGGGTGAGGTGGTAGTCGGTGCGCCGCCCTTGAGCCTGTGTGCTCAGCCACTCCTCCTTGAGCAGGCGAAACACGGTGGTGCGAACCAGGCGTTCATTGAGGCCCAGTGGCGCGAGCATGCGAATGAGGCTGCCCAGCCAGATGTGACCGCCTCGCGGCAGCACCACATCGCCAAACACCGAGGTGATGAGCGAGCCCGACTGCATGCGCACCAGGCCGCGGAAATCGTTGAGCCGTTGCCCCAGCACGGGGAAAGCGGAATCACCCATGGGGCTCAATAGGCCTCCACCTTGTCCACCACCAGTGAATAGCCCGAGACGCCCCAGTCGGTGTTGCTGCGCTGGATTTGCAGCGTGCCATAGACCCACAGCGGCAACATCATCTTGACGCCATCGAGGTAGCGCGGTGCTTTGGCATGAATGATTTGATTGGCGGGCGGGGGCGGGGTGTGGATGCAGGCACCGAAATACGGGACCATCAGGAATTCCTTGACCTTCTCGCCCTTGCGCTCCAGGGGGATGGCAAAGCCCGAGATGCGCACCTTTTGGCCTTGCAGGCTGTCATTGGTGGGGGCAGCATCCCACACCTCGCGCATTTTCTTGAGCATGGCATCCGCCTGCGGATCGGAGTCTTGCAGCTTGGAGAGGTCAAAGCCTTTGAACTCCTTGGTGGGGTCCCAACCCTTGGGCACCAGGGTCTGCCACTTGATCTCGGTCCAATTCTGCGCCCAGGCATTGGCGCTGCCCAGCAAGACCGCCATTCCCAGGCAACCCGCAATCCATAACTTTCGCATTTCTCAACTCCTTGGCATGAGGCCATCGGCCAATGACATTGTCCATGCCCTCAAGCCGGGCAACACACTGAAGACCAACCCGGTGAGCAGCACCATGCCCATGAGTTGCCATTCGCCCTGCGACGGCCAGTCCATGTGCAAGCGAATGCCCATCTCGGCCAAGGTCCAGGGGCTGAGCAGCCACAGCGCCACTTGCATGAGCACCAGCCCGACCCCAAGACCCAGCAGGGTGACCCAGACGCCTTCGAGCATCACCAGCCCCATGAGGCTCAAGGGCGTGGCACCCAAGGCGCGCAGCACAGCCAGCTCGCGCCGGCGTTCATTCAATCCGGCCAGCAAGGTGGCCATGAGACCCGCCAGACCCACGGCGGTCACCACCCAGGCCATGGCTTGCAAGCTGCGCTCGAACTGGGCGAGCATGTCCCAGAGTTCGTCCAGGGCGACACCGGGCATCACCGCTTGCAGGGCTTCGCCGGGTCGCTCATTGATCTGGCGTTGCAGCTTGAAGACGTCAGCGCGGCGATGCAGCCCGACCAAGACCGCATTGAGTTCCTTGGGCTGCAAATTGAATTTGCGCACATGCTCCAGCGGGATGTGCATACCGGGCAAAGGCGCGCCACCCATCCAGTCCAGGTGCATGGCGGTGATGGAGGCCAGGCTCACCAACACCGTTCTGTCCAGCGGCGTGCCAGTGGGCGCCAGGATGCCCACCACCGTCATGGGCTTGTCATCGTGTGCCACGCCATGCGTCTCATCCAGTCCATGCGTGAGCGAGATGGCCTGACCCAGCTGCAAGCGCAATCGGCGTGCGACCTCATGCCCCAGCACCGCCTCGAATGGGGCTGCAAAGGCGCGGCCTTGTGCCAGGGCAATCGGCTGCTGATCGCCATGCCGCACATGCTCGATGTAGCTGGGGCTGGTGCCCACCACAGGAAAGCCACGCAAGCTGTCGCCCAGCAGCAAGGGCACGGTCCAGGCCACAGCCGGGTGCTGGCTCAGGCTCTCATGCGCTTGCCAGGACATGGCATGGGGGACGCTGCCCACATGAAAGACCGATTGCAGCACCAGCGCCACCGCACCGCTTCTGGGGCCAACCACCAGGTCCACCCCCGAGACCGATTCCATGAAGCTCAGGCGCGTGTCGTGCCGAACGCGCTCCATGAGCAGCAGCAGGCACGACGCCAGGGCAATGGCCAGCACCGTCACGCTGAGCGTGAAGCGGCGCGCCCAGGCGCTTTGAAAGGCCAAACCCAGCACCCTCATGCCTGCTCCTGCAAGGCCAGCGACCCTTGCAACTCGGGCAAGGACACACGGCGATCGAAATGGCGGCTGAGGCGCTCGTCATGGCTCACAAAAAGCAGGGTGCTGCCTCTTGCCTGGCACGCCTGGTCCAGGACCTGAACAAAGCGGTCCTGATGCTGGGCATCGAGAGCAGAGGTGGGTTCATCGGCAATGATGAGATCGGGCTGCCCCAAGAGCGCACGCGCCGCAGCCACACGTTGTTGTTGTCCCACCGAGAGTTGGCCGGCCTGGCGTTGCCATTCGGCCTGAGTGATGCCCAAGTCTTTGAGCAACTGCTCGGCGTCTTGCCTGGCCGAGTTCAGGCGAGCGCGGCGCAGAGGGGACCATTGCACCGCGAGCAAGACGTTGTCCAGGGCGCTGAGCCAGGGCAGCAAATTGAACTGCTGAAAAATGAAGCCCATGTGCTCGCCTCGAAATCGGTCCCGAGCGCTGGGGGTCATCGCGGCCAGATCCTGACCCTGCCAGCGAATGTGGCCCTGTTGAGGCGTGAGCACGCCCCCAATCAGGCTCAGCAAGGTGCTCTTGCCCGAGCCGCTGGGGCCATGCAAGAAGACCCGCTCTCCCGCTGCAAGCGCCAGGGCGGGGATGTGCAGCGTCCAACTCGCAGCCCCTGGCCAGCGAAACCGCACATCACGGAGTTCGAGCAAGGTGGATTTCAAGGTTTGTTTCCGGCTTGCCAGACGGGTTGCTTGGGGGTCAGTCGCGATGCGCCTTGACCCTTGGGCAAGACATGGTTGAAGTCCAGCCGCCGCAAGCGTTTGAACTGCTCGAACAACTGGGTCTGGATGCGCTCGAGCGCCATGGGTTGCTGGCAGACCCAGGTGTAGGTGACATCCAGATCGGCATGTCCGGAGCCGCCCCAGTCGGGGGTCTGGGCTTGTGCGGCCTGGGCCTTGCACTGGGCAGCGGCGCTGGGTGTCCACAAGGCATCGGTCTGGCTCAACTGGGTCATGGCCTGCTGCAAGGCTTGACGCTCCTTGTCGCTGCGGGGCGCACGTTCAAAACCCAGCACCACATCCAGGGGCAGGCTCAGCTCCAGGGTGAGGGTTTGGCCCGACAAAACCAAGCTGGCCTGGCCTTGGCCGTGGGTGTGGGGAGCCGCCCAGACCCAGCCCAATGAACACAAGCTCAGAGCAATCAAGATGGAGCGAATGGCGTGCATGGCAAAGGGGTGGTGATTCACAAGCCCATAAGCTTAGCGGAGGACAGCATCGCTGGGACTGGGGCAAGGCCTTGACCCAGACCAGACCAGGGCAAAAAGCACAACGCGCCCCTTGGGGCGCGTTGCGACAAGGGTGCCATCAAGGCATCACTTGCTCTTGAGGAATTCAGCAGATTGCTCTTTGACCACCTTGTTGACCTCGTCGGCATAGGCCGCAATCCAGTCGGATTGGGGGACCCACTTGGTGCCGTCCCACATGTCGATGCGGGTGCGGCCACCACCACCATGGTCTTGTGCGGTCACGGTGACGGGGGCAATCAAGCCATTGGCGTCAAAGTTGCGCAGGCTCTCCAGGCCTTTCTTGATCTTGTCGGCGTTGAGCGGCATGCCCGACTGCTTGATCGCCAGTCGCACGCCCTCGAAGGCGGTGGAGTACATGGCAAGACCGGTGTTGTAGTAGATGTCGTCGAGGTTTTTGCGGTCGCCACTGCCTTTGCCCTTGTCATAGAGCTCGGCGATGATGGATTTCTTCAGCGGGTGGTCGTTGCCGCCCACCACGTTGGTGCCGCGCTTCATGCCCTTGGCTTCATCGGCGCCAATGTTGGCAATGTCGACTTCGTTGAACCAGTTCACGGAAATCAGCTTGTCCATGGGAATGCCATTGCGCTTCATCTCCTTGGCCGCCACCACGTGCATGGCCGACAGGTTCCAGGTGATCACCCAATCGGGGTTGAAGCGGCGGATCTGCGTCCACACGGCAGCCTGGTCACGCCCGGGCATGGGGTTGGGAAAGAGTTGCAGGTTGAAGCCTTCTTTGGCGGCCAGGGTTTTCAGGATGGGGATGGGCTCCTGACCAAAGGCGTAGTCGGGGTAAATGAAAGCGACCTTGACGTCCTTCAAGTTGCCTTTTTGCTGGTTCTTGATGAACTGCACGTTGTTGGCCATCTGGCCCCAGTAGGTCGGGCCAATGGGGAAGACCCACTTGAAGACGTCGCCGTCCACCGCATCGCCACGACCCACAAAGGATTGCAGCAGGATGTTCTTGTCTTCCATCACGCGCGGCAGCACAGCGCGTGACACCGGGGTGGAGAGCGTGTCGAAAATCATCACGCCTTCGCGCTTGAGTTTTTCATAGCACTCGATGCCACGCTGGGGCTCGTTGCCGTGGTCTTGCACCAGCAACTCGATTTTTTGCCCCTCCAGGCCACCGCGCATGTTGAGGAGGGCGGCATAGTCTTTGGCCGCCTGAACCACTTGAGGGGTCACAAAGGTGTAGGCCTTGCTCAAGTCATAGCAAATGCCGAACTTGACTTGGGCTTGCGCGACTTGCGTGGCCAACCCGAGGGTCAGGCCGGCAAGGGCAAGCAGGTATTTATGAGGTCGCATCAACGTCTCCTTGGTGGTGGTGGAAAGAATGCATCAGCTCAGCCAGCGCTTGCGTCGCCGGTAGTGCTTGATGTCACGGAAATCGCGTCCCTCGGCACCACCCAGGTAGAACTCCTGGATGTCGGGGTTGAGTTTCATGGCCTGGGCGGTGTCGTGCATGACGATGCGCCCGTTTTCAATCAGGTAGCCGTGCGAGACCACCTCCAGCGCGGCGATGGCGTTTTGTTCGACCAGCAGCACGGACAGACCCTCTTGCTGGTTGATGCGGCGAACGATGTCGAAAATTTCTGCCACCAGAAACGGTGCCAGACCCAGGCTGGGCTCGTCGAGCATGAGCAAACGGGGCTGGGTCATGAGGGCTCGCCCAATGGCCAGCATTTGTTGCTCACCGCCGGACAAATAGCCCGATAGCGCGCCCGCCCTTTGCGCCAGGCGCGGGAAATAGCTGTAGACCAGGTCCCGGTTGCGAACCATGTCGGCACGGCTGCCCCGTACGGCAGAGGCGGCCACCAGGTTCTCATCGGGGGTGAGGTGTTCAAAGACCCTGCGCCCCTCGAGGACCTGGGCAATGCCCAGCTTCACCCGTTGCTGGGGCGCGAGGTGGTCAATCGCTTGCCCCATGAATTGCACATCGCCACGGGTGACTTCGCCGCGCTCGGCCTTGAGCAAGCCGCTGATGGACTTGAGGAGGGTGCTCTTGCCCGCGCCATTGGCGCCGAGCAAGGCCACCATGGCGCCAGCGGGCACCTGCAAGGAAGCGCCCTTGATGGCCAGGGCCACGCGGTCATAGATGACCTCGATGTTGTTGACATTGAGGGTGAGGGCAGGGGTGGTGCTCGCTTGCATCGTCTGCCTCACTTGCGGTGATAGCCAAACGGCCACAGCATCAGGTAGTTGCGCACATTGGCGTAGAGCTTGCCTAGTCCCATGGGCTCGACGATGAGAAAGCCAATGATCAGGGCACCATAAATCACATTCGGGATGTGCGCCAGGGTTTCGTCCCCCAGCGACCAGCCCATGAGGCTGGAAAAGCCTGCAATGAACGCATTGATCTGGCTGGGCATGAGCAGGATGAATGCGGCTCCCAGGTAGCTGCCAATCACACTGCCCAGGCCCCCCACGATCACCATGGCCAGGGCCTGGATGGAGACACGAATGGAAAACTGCTCGGCAGTCACGGCGTGATAGAAGGTGAAGATCAACAAGGCACCGCTCACACCGCCGATGAAAGAGGACGCCGCAAAGGCCACGAGCTTGTAATAAAAGCTCTTGACCCCGATCACGGCGGCGGCAAAGTCTTTCTCTCGCACGGCCACCAGTGCGCGCCCCAGCCCCGTGCGCTTGAGGTTGAGCATGAACGAGGTGACCAGCAAGCACCACACCAGCGCCACGTAGTAGGCACCTGTGTCCGAGGTGATGGCCTGACCCAAGAGCTTGAGGGGCGGGGCTTGCAAGGTGGCCGACACGCCCCCGCTGATGGCGTCCACGTGCGAGATCACCCAATCCACGATGAATTGCAAAGCCAGGGTGCTCAAGGCCAGGTAGAGGCCTTTGACGCGCAAGGCCGCAAAGGCAAACACCACCCCGATGAGGGTGGACATGCAGCCGCCCAGGATCACCGAGATTTCCCAGGGGATGCCAGCCCGCGCGGCATGCACAGCGGTGTAGGCCCCAATGCCGATCACGGCGGCATAGCCAAAGTGGAACTGACCGGCAAAGCCCAGAATGAGGTTCAGCCCCAGTGCGGCGGCAGTCCACACCAGCCAGGGCACCAGGTAGCTGCTCACGGCCAGTGAGCTAAACAGGAACGGTGCAATAAGCGCCACCAGCAACAGCGCCCAGACCAGGTAGCGGTCGGTGGGCACCGGGAAGAGCTGTCTGTCGTTGGCGTACGTGGTGTGATAGACACCGGCCTGTCGGTAAAACATGGCTAGAGCCTTTCGATGTCATGGCGGCCAAAGAGGCCGTGGGGTCGGATCATGATGGTGACGATGAGCACCACCGCGGTGACGAGTTCGCGCGTACCGCCACCCAGCATGGGGTCGAGCACACCCGAGGCCACGCTCTCGAGCGCGCCGAGAAAAAGGCCTGCCAGCACGGCGCCACCCAGGCTGTCCATGCCGCCCAGCACGGCCACCGTCAAGGCCTTGAGCAGCAGCAGGGAGAGGGATTGGTCCACGCTTTGGATCGACCCCCACATCACGCCTGCAATGGTGGCCACCACGGCCGACAAGGCCCAGGACAAGGCCACGCCGCCTTCGACCGAGATGCCCACCGACCAGGATGCGGTGTAGTCGTCGGAGATGGCGCGCAAAACCACGCCGCGGCGGGTTCTGAAAAAAATCATGAAGCCAACAAACAGCACCAGCGACACCAGCGCCCCATAGGCATAGGCGCGATTGATGAGGATGGGACCGAGGAACATGGGGTCGTCGCTGATGCCCAAACGAAGAGGGCGACCGCTGCCGCCCCACACCGTCATGGTCAGGGCTTCGATGAAGATCTCCAGCCCCAGTGTCATCATGAGGATCATCACGATGGGGCGTCCTGCCATGGGGCGCAGGGCAAAGCGTTCAATGCCCACCCCCATGAGGCCCATGGTGAGGAAGGCCAGGGGAATTGCCACCCACATGGACAAGCCCAGCGTGGTGGAAAAGAACAGCACCACATAGGCGCCAATCATGGTGAGGGCACCCTGGGACAGGTTGGGCACAGAGGAGGATTTGTAGATGAGCACCACGCCCATGGCGATGAGGGCATACATCAACCCGGCCAATGCGCCATTGAGGCCCAATTCGAGCAAATACATCAGGTCCATTCGCCCAGCCTCCGGATGGTGAGTTCGCGTTCCATGATGCCTTCCTCGCCGTTTTCATAAACGATGCGGGCTTTCATCACGACCGAGTTTTGGTTGCCATAGAGGGCTGAGATGACCGGCGCGTAGCGCTCCTCGATCACGTTGCGCCTGAGCTTGCGTGTGCGGGTGATTTCGCCGTCATCGGGGTCGAATTCCTTGTGCAGACTCACAAAATGCCGCAACTGCAAGGCCTGGGGCAACGCCGTGTTCACTTTGCCCACTGCCTGGGTCAGCAAGTCCAGCACCTCGGGTTTTTGAGACAAATCGGCATAGGACATGTAGGCAATGCCATGCAACTCCGCCCAATGGCCCACCGACTCCATGTCGATGCAAATCATGGCGCCCAGCGTGTCGCGACCCGCACCCAGCACGGCCACGTCCTTGATGTAGGGGCTGAACTTGAGGCGGTTTTCGATGTAGTTGGGGATGTAGCGCTCGCCCTTGGCGGTGTGGACCACCTCGGACAAGCGCCCGAGCACCACCAATTGGCCATCGGGCTCCACATAGCCCGCGTCGCCTGTGTGCAGCCAGCCTTCATGCAAGGCCGCCTCGGTGGCCTCGACTTGCTGGTGATAGCCCTGAAAGACGCTGCCCGACTGGATGAGGATTTCGCCACTGTCGTGGATGCGGATGTTCACGCCAGGCAAGGGGCGCCCGACGGTGTGCAGCCTCACCTCGTTGACATCTTGCATGGCGTTGAAGGCGCTGGTTTCGGTTTGCCCATAGAGCTGGCGCAATTTCACGCCCAAGGCTCGATAGAAGATGAAGGTGTCCTCGCCAATGGCCTCGCCGCCGGTGAAGGCATGGCGCACTTGCGACAAGCCCAACTGGTCTTTGATGGGACGGCAGATCAGCCAATCGGCCAGCCAGCGTTGCATGGCGTCGAGCCAGGAGGTGCGTTGACCTTGCAAGGCGCGCCGCTCCATGTCGATGGCCTTGTCCATGAGGTGGTGATAGAGCCAGCGCTTGAGTGGGGTGGAATCTTCCATGCGCACTTGCACGCGGGTGAGCAGGTTGTCCCAGCTGCGCGGAGCGGCCAGGTAATACGTGGGAGCCACCTCACGCAGGTTGTGCAAGGTGGTCTCGCCACTTTCAGGAATGTGGATGGCAAAGCGAAGGGCAATGCCCGCGCCCAGCGTGATGGCAAAGTCGCCAATCCAGGCCATGGGCAAATAGGCCAGGATGCGCTCATCAAAGCCAAAGGAATTGGCGCGGTAGGCGTTGTGAACGCCGCTGAGCACATTGCGGTGGCTGAGGATGACCGCCTTGGGTTTGCCCGTGGTGCCCGATGAATGGATGTAGACCGCCGAGTCCTCGGGTTGGGCGCGATCAATGAGGCTTTGCTCAAGGCCGGGCTCCTGGGCAAGGCGTTTGAGGCCAGCTTGCAGGACCTCGTCGAAGCTCGACAAGCCATCGTGGCCGTAGGCGGCGAGTCCGCGCGCATCGTCATACATCACATGTTGCAGGTGCGTGCCTTGCTCGGCGAGTTCGAGCACCTTGTCGACCTGCTCCTGGTCTTCAGCCAGCACCAGGGGCGAGTCCGACTGTTGCAACACATGCTGCACCTCGGCGGGTGTGGCATCGGGGAAGACGGGCATGGGGCGGCCACGCAAAACACCACAGGCCAGCATGCCGGTGTAGAGGTTGGCGCGGTTGTCGCCCACGATGACCAGGGCTTTGCCCGGCGTGAAGCCCAAGGCCTCAAGGCCGGCGGCAAAACCCAGCACCCGTTGAAGCCATTGAGACCAGGTCGTTTCCTGCCAGATGCCAAAGTCTTTTTCCCTCAGGGCGACGCGATCGGGATGGTGGCGCGCGTTGAGCGCGAGCAAGCGGGGCAGGGTGGTGTTGGGATTCAAATCCCACTGGCTCAAGGTCTGGGATGAGGCGGTTTCATTGGCGCTCACGGCTACCCCCCAGATACGCTTGAATCACTTTGGGATTGGCAATCACTTCGCGCGGGATGCCCGAGTCGATCACCTCACCGTAGCTCAGCACCAGCATGCGGTCGCAAATCCCCGTGATGATGTCCATGTGGTGCTCGATGAGCAAGACGCTCACGCCCCGCTCATCGCGCGCATCGAGCACAAATCGCGCCATGTATTCTTTTTCTTCCTGGTTCATGCCCGCCATGGGTTCATCCAGGATCAGCAGGCGCGGCTCGGCCACCAGCGCCCGTGCCAGCTCAACCCGCTTTTTCATGCCGATGGGCAAGACGTCCACGGGCTCGTCGCGGACCCCTTGCAATTGCATGAAGTCGATGATGTCTTCAACTTTGCGGCGGTGGGCGATCTCGTCGTCGCGGCTCAGCCAGGGATAGATGGCAGTTCGCCACACCCCCACCTTCATGTGCACATGGCGGCCAAGCAGGATGTTGTCCAACACCGACATGCCATTGAACAAGGCCAGGTTCTGGAAGGTGCGCGCCACACCTTGATGCGCCACATCGTGGGGTTGCATGCCCGTGATGTCCTGGCCAAACAAACGGATGCGGCCTTCATGGGGTGGATAAAAGCCCGTGATGGCGTTGGTGAGGGTGGTCTTGCCGCTGCCGTTGGGACCCACCAGGCCAAAAATCTCGCCTTGGTGGACCTGCATGTCCACGCCATTGAGCGCAACCAGCCCGCCAAAGCGGCGGACCACGCCCGTGCAATCGAGTGCGAGACCTGGCGACGTGGCGGAGCTGGGGGCGGAGGTCATGGTGTGCAATTGGGGCTCAAGTTCCATGCGATGTCCATGCGGGGATTCACGGTGGGCCTGGATGAAGGGGCATTCATATGCCCACCGCCTGTCGGCCTGCACGCGAGCGCGCAACAATGGACTTCATGATCTGGGCTGTGCCGTCGCCAATCTGAAAGCCAAGCACATCGCGCAAGCGTTGCTCCATGAGGCCTCGGTCATAGCCGCCATGGCCAAACATCAGCAAGCAGGCGTGGATGGCGTCGTAAGCCAGCTTGGGACCCCACCATTTGCACATGGCCGCCTCGCTGGTGTGCGGCAGGCCATGGTCTTTGAGCCACAGGGTTTGCCAACACAGCAGGCGCGCTGCCGTGACCTGGGTGTCGAAATCAGCCAGGGGATGCGAGACGCCCTGAAAAGAGGCCAGGGGTTTGCCAAAGGCTTCGCGTTGCGCCACATGCGCCCAGGTCTCTTCCAGGGCCACGCGCGCCACCGCCAGCACTTGCAGGCCAATGAGGGCGCGCGAAAAATCAAAGCCCTGCATCACTTGCACAAAGCCCTTGTTCTCGTCGCCAAGGCGGTGTTGAACCGGCACGCGCACGTTTTCAAAGAACAGCGAGCCGCGACCAATGGCCCGTTGACCATGGCAATCGAAGCGGTTGCGCGTGAGACCCGGCACATCGGTGGGCACGAACAAGGCCGTCACGCCATGAGCGCCGGAGTCGGTGCTGCCGGTTCGGCCAAAGACCACGATGCCGTCAGCTTGATCGGCTGCCGAGATGGAGGTTTTTTCGCCGTTGATCACGTACTCCTGACCCACGCGTTCCACTCGCAAGCGCAATTGCGCCGCGTCCGAGCCGCCTCGCGGTTCGGTGAGGGCGATGGCCAGCAAAGCCTCGCCCTGGGTCAGGCGTTGCAACCAGGGGCTCACCACCGCAGGGTCGCCGTGTTCGCTCAGGATCTGACCATTGAGGGAGGCCAGCAGGTTGATGTAGGACAGGCTCAGGTCGGCGCGGGCGATTTCCTCGTGCAACACCCCAGCGGCGAGCGACCCCATGCCCTGACCGCCAAATGCCTCGGGCAACTCGGGGGCGATGAACCCCATCTGACCCATCTCTCGCATGAGGTCGCGATCGAGCACCCGGGTGTGATCGCGCTCCAAAAAGCCAGGCGCGACCCGCTCGGTGGCAAAGCGTCTGGCGTGTTCCGCCAGGGCCATCAAGTCATCGTTGAGGTAGGGGTTTCGATCCATCGAAGACATGATGACTGGCTCCTGTCAGCGTACAAATTTGCGGAATTCGGGCTTGCGCTTGTCGCGCAGGGCAGCCACCCCTTCGCGGGATTCGTCGGTGTCGTAGTAGAGCTTGAGCGCCAGCATGCCCATGCCGGCAATGCCGCCTTGGTGGGCGGTGTCCATGTTGAAGCTGCGCTTGGCAATGGCAATGGCCGTGGGGCTGCGTTCGCACAACTCCTCGCCCCAGGCTTGAACCTCGGCATCGAGTTGGTCATGTGGCACGCATTTGTTGGCCAAGCCCATGGCCACGGCTTCCTCGCCGCTGTAGCGGCGGCACATGTACCAGATCTCGCGGGCTTTTTTCTCGCCCACCACCCGAGCCAAAAAGGCGGTGCCGTAGCCAGGATCGACAGAGCCCATCTTGGGGCCAACCTGACCAAAAACGGCCTTGTCTGAACAAATGGTGAGGTCGCAGATGGTGGCCAACACATTGCCGCCCCCAATCGCAAAGCCCTGAACTCGGGCAATCACGGGCTTGGGCACGTCGCGGATGGCGGTGTGAAGCTCCTCCATGGGCAAGCCAATGGTGCCTCTGCCGTCGTAATTGCCGTCGTGCGCCGATTGGTCGCCACCCGTGCAAAACGCCCGCTCGCCAGCGCCCGCAAGCACGATGGCTCCCACCGACTTGTCGTACCCCGCGCGATAGAGGGCCTTGATGAGCTCGTCGCAGGTCGTGCCGCGAAAGGCGTTCATCTTGTCGGGGCGATTGATGGTGATCCAGGCCACGCCGTTGCGCACTTCGTAAAGAATGTCTTCGTAGTTCATGGTGAGGGTTCCTTGGGCTGTGGGTGTTAACCGTTCATGGTGAGGCCACCGGAGACGCTCAGGACCTGCCCGGTGATGTAGGCCGCATCGTCACTGGCGAAAAAGGCAATGGCGCCGGGCAAATCCTTGGGTTGACCAATGCGCCCCAAGGGGATGGAGCGGCGAAACGCTTCTTCCAGTTTTTCTGGATTGCCCGCACCTTGCTTGTAATCGGCAAACAGCGCCGTGTCGGTGGGACCCGGGCACACCACATTGACGGTGATCTGATGCCGGGCGTGTTCGCGCGCCAGGGTTTTGGACAAGGCCACCAGCCCGCCTTTGCAGGCGGCATAAACCGCTTCGCCCGAGGAGCCCACCCGAGCAGCGTCGGAGGCGATGTTCACAATGCGACCGCCCTGGCGTTTGGCCATGAGGGGCAAGACCGCATGGTGCATGTGCAGCGCACCCGTGAGGTTGATGGCGATGAGCCGCTCCCAGTGCTCGGGCTGGGTTTTGGTGAACGGCATGAAGATGTCCCACCCGGCGTTGTTGATCAGCACGTCAATGGGACCCAATTCGGCCTCGACAGCCTGGACCGCCGCATCGACCTGGTCGCGCAAAGTGATGTCGCAGGCGTAGGCCTTGGCCTTGCCGCCTTGGGTGAGGATGGTCTGCGCCGTGGCCTGAGCCGCTTGCAAGTCGCGGTCAAACACCGCCACGGTTGCGCCTTCCTCGGCCAGGCGTTGGCAGGTTGCGCCGCCAATGCCGCCGCCCCCGCCCGTGACGATGGCCACTTTGTGTTCGAATCGTTTCATGTCTGTTCCTGGTGCTTCAGTTGGGCCATTGACGACCCGCTGAATTGTCAATACATTGCCCAAATGGCAGTGTTCGAACGCATGCTAATTCGCTCAAGAGAAAGATGAATCTATGGAAAACCCGAGTGATACAGAGGAAACCCTGAGGTTTGAAATGGCCAACCGGTTATTCTTTCGACTCTATCAATGCGCCAATATGTTGCATAAAACCGGATCCAGGGCGGTGGAGGCCGAGGGCTTGACCACGCAGCAGTGGGCGGTGCTGGGCGCGCTGTCGCGGTCCGATGCGGCGCAGGGCATGAGCGTTGCCGAACTGGCTCGCTACCTCATGCTCAGTCGCCAAAACCTTGCCGGGGTGGTGGGGCGCATGGAGCGCGATGGCCATTTGCTGGTGACGGCAGATCCCAGCGACCGGCGCTCACGGCGTGTGACCATGAGTCAGGCCGGAAGAACCATCTGGGAAACGCAAGCCCAGCCCAAGATCCGCGATTACTATGGGCTGGCGCTGGACGGGTTTTCAGTCAAGGACATGGTGCATGTGCTGCACTATTTGCTGCTGATGCTGGACAACATGAAGCGCATCGATCAACCCGATTCCGCCGATGAGGACTTGCAGCTGGTGGAATCTTTCCTCAGACAGGAGGTGACCCCATGAACGCGGCGCTGGATCAGGCCTTGATGGCAACCCCTTGCATGGACGCGGATCACCCCGCCGTGAAAGCCAAGGCGGCCGAACTCATTGAGGGACTCACGTCCGTGCGCGAGCAGGCGGTGGCCTTGTATGGGCACGTGCGCGATGCCTACCGCTATGACCCCTATCAAATCGACTTGAGCGTGGCGGGCATGCGTGCCTCCACGGTGATGGACAAGGGCAGGGGCTGGTGCATTCCCAAAGCCGCCTTGCTCGCCGCCCTGTGCCGCAGCGTGGGCATTCCCGCGAGGGTGGGTTTGGCCGATGTCAAAAACCACATGGCCACGCCTCGCCTGATTGCCAGCATGGGCACCGATGTGTTTTATCGCCATGGCTACACCGCCATCTGGATCGACGGACAGTGGCTCAAGGCCACACCAGCCTTCAACATCGAGCTCTGCCACAAGATGCGCATCCATGCGCTGGACTTTGACGGGCGCACCGATTCCATCTATCACCCCTATGACCTGGATGGTCAGCGCCACATGGAGTATTTGGCGCAATACGGGGAGTTTGACGAGCTGCCCCTGGCAGACATCCGGGCCGTGTTCCAGGCCCATTACCCCGGCCTCATGAAATTGCAAGCGGCCAGCTGGGATGAAGACGTGAACCAGATGGCGCAGGACCTGGCCAAGGATGGCGAGCCGCCGCCAGGCAATGCTCGCCCATGATCACGACCATGGGCACAACCCTGAGCGAAACCATGCAAGCCATTCGTCTGGTGGGCCACGGCGGCAACGAGGTGGTGGAGTTGGTGCAGTGTCCCAAGCCCCGTCGGCAAGAAGGCGAAGTGCTGGTGCGGATGTTGGCTTCCAGCCTCAACCAGGTGGACTTGTACATGCGCAACAGCGGCGCGGGCATCACCCATGTCTTGCCCCAGATCATGGGGCTTGAGGGCTGTGGTGTGATCGAAGCCTGTGATGCCGATTCAGGCCTCTACCTTGGCCAGCGCGTGGTGCTCTATCCCGGTGTGACCTGTGGCCGCTGCGAATTTTGCGAACGTGGTGAAGAGGTCTTGTGCACGCGCATGGCCTTGCTGGGGGAGCATCGCCACGGCACCTGGGCACAGTGGGTGAGCGTGCCTGCACGCAATGCCTTGCCCGCGCCAGCGCACCTGAGCGATGAACAGGCTGCGACCTTGGGCGTGACCTACCTCACAGCCTGGCGAATGCTGGTCACCCAGGCTCAGCTCCAACCCAACGAGACGGTGCTCATCATGGGCATTGGCGGCGGCGTGTCCCTCGCGGGATTGCAATTGGCCAAGGCCATGGGAGCAAGGTGCATCGTCGCTTCCCGCCACGCGCACAAGTTGCGTCAGGCCATGGACATGGGGGCAGACCATGGCATTGATGTCTCGCAGCAAGATGTGGTGGAGCAAGTCATGCAGATCACCCAGCGCCGGGGCGTGGATGTGGTGTTTGAAAACGTGGGGGCTGCGCTGTGGTCGGCTGCCATGAAATCCCTGGTGCGCGGTGGCCGTTTGGTCACTTGCGGCGCCACCACGGGCGATCAGCCTGCGGCTGACCTGCGTCGCATCTTCATTCGGCAACTGCGCATCCTGGGCTCGACGCTGGGCAATCGACAAGAGATGCTGGACATGATGGCCTTCATGCAAACGCAGGGCCTCAAGCCGCACATCGATGAATGCGTGGAGCCTGGGGACATCCACCAGGCCTTGACCAAACTGGAGCGTTCAGCGCAGTTTGGCAAACTGGTCTTGCGCCTTAGCCCCCTGCAAGCCCCTGGGTGTTGACGTAGAGCGAATACACCGAGGTGCTGGCTGCCATGAACAGCCGGTTGCGATGCACGCCGCCAAAGCAGAGGTTGGCACAGCGCTCAGGCAGATCGATGCGGCCAATGCGCTGCCCTTGCGGGTTGAACACATGCACGCCATCGTGGCCGTCTTCGCCCATGCCCCAGCCACACCACAAGTTGCCATGGATGTCGACCCGAAAGCCGTCGGGTGTGCCTTTGGGGCCGGCATCGATGAGGATGCGGTGGTTGGAGAGGCTGCGCCCATCGGCAGACACGTCATAGGCCAGGATGCGCCTGGGTTGAGCGCGTGACTCCACCACATACAGAATCGATTCATCGGGGGAGAACGCGAGGCCATTGGGTTGGAGCAAGTCGGTGGCCACCATGCTCAGGCCTTCTGTCTCGTGCCAGCGGTAGACCTGGGTGGGCAATTCGGGCTTGGCCACACTGCCTTCGTAAAAGCCCAAAATGCCAAAGCTGGGGTCGGTGAACCAGACGCTGCCGTCTGATTTGCAAACCAGGTCATTGGGGGAATTGAGGCGCTTGCCTTCAAAGTGATCGGCCAGCACGGTGAGTTGGCCATCCGGCTCGGTCCTCACCACGCGCCGCCCTCCGTGCTCGCAGTGCAGGATGCGACCCTGACGGTCGCGCGTGGCACCGTTGGCAAAGTGCGAAGGTGAACGCCAGGCGCTGACCTGGTGGGTGACCTCGTCCCAGCGGCAAATGGTGTTGTTGGGGATGTCGCTCCAGAGCAAACACCGCGCATCCCCCCACCACACCGGCCCTTCGCACCAGCGGTGCCCCGTGCTCAGGCGCTCGACGCGGGCAGCAGCCAGCACCAGTGAATTGAAGGCCGCGTCCAGGCTGACGACCCGGGGATCGGGGTAGCGGGGACTGGGCTGCCAAGCGGATGCATCGGTAGAAAAATGGGTCATGGGAGGTTCAGTCAGCAGATGACGTGCCGATTATGAAGGCTGAATTCGGTTATTCTTTTGATGCCATGAACGCCCCCATGCCTGAACTTGATCCCCTGGAACGTGCCCTCAACGAATTGCGCGAGGGCAAGGTCCATGTGGCCACCTGGGAAAAAGCCCTGAGCTACAGCTCGGGCGACAAGCGCCAGGCCAAGGAGGAGTACCTTCGCTTGCGCTCCTCCGAGATCCAGCGCAGCACCACCTCGGCGCTGGTCAAGCACATCAAGCAGGCGCTGGCCGCCGACCGCAAAAAGATGCGCTAAGCCTAGGCCTTGCTCAAAGGCCTGTTTTTAGCTTGACCTACACTCGTCTCCACTGAGGCACTGGGTCCTCATGTCGTCCTCAGCCCAGGACGCAAGCCTCTTTTTCGGAGATCACCCCTATGTTTCGCGCATTTTTTCTGGATCGTCGCTGGTGGCCATGGTCGTTGCTGGGGACCATCCTCATCCTGGTGGCCAACTGGTACCAGGTGGAACTCGACGTCAAGATCAACGACTGGTTTGGCAGTTTTTACAACCTGGTGCAAAAAGCCCTGGCCAAGCCCAATGCCGTCACCCTGGATGAGTTTTTGGCGCACCTGGTGACCTTTGGCCAGATCGCCGGGATTTATGTGTTCATCGCCGTGATGGTGGACTTCTTCACCAAGCACTACGTGTTTCGCTGGCGCACCGCCATGAACGACTACTACATGCAGCACTGGCATTTGGTGCGGCACATCGAGGGCGCATCGCAGCGGGTGCAGGAAGACACCATGCGCTTTGCCCGCATCGTCGAGGGCCTGGGCGTGAGCTTCATGCGGTCTTTGCTGACCCTGGTTGCCTTCTTGCCCATTCTGTGGACCTTGTCGGCGCAGGTGAAGGAGCTGCCCTGGATTGGCCCGGTCGAGCATGCCCTGGTCTATGTGGCCATCCTGATGGCCTTGTTTGGCACTGTCTTGCTGGCCACCATCGGCCTCAAGCTGCCGGGGCTGGAGTTCAATAACCAAAAAGTGGAAGCCGCTTACCGCAAGGAGCTGGTGTATGGCGAAGACCAGCCCCAGCGTGCCGACCCCCAAACGGTGAGCGAGCTGTTTGGCAACGTGCGCACGAATTACTTCAGGCTCTTTTTCCACTACCTGTATTTCGATGTGGCCAAGTGGTCCTACCTGCAATTTGGCGTGCTGGTGCCCTACATTGCCCTGGGTCCCACCATCGTGGCGGGTGCCTTGACCCTGGGGGCGATGCAGCAAATCGTGCGCGCCTTCAACCGCGTGGAGAACTCCTTCCAGTACCTGGTCAACAGCTGGTCGACCATCGTGGAGCTGATCTCGGTGTACAAACGCTTGCGCGCCTTTGAGGCCCAAATCCAGGCGGCGCGCCGCTCGGATGTGGCGGCGGCGTAAAGGGCGGTCATGGCGGAGTCCAAGTCATTGCTGCAGCCCGTGGAGGACGACACACGGCAACTGGCCAGGCGCTTGATCCGCTCTGCCCGGTATGCGGCCTTGGCGGTGGTGGATCCTGTGCATGGAGGTCCCCTGGTGACCCGTACCGCCTTGGCCACCGACCTCGATGGCAGCCCCATTTTGTTGGTGTCGGCCTTGTCCACACACACCCAGGCCTTGCTCAAGGATGCGCGCTGCAGCCTTTTGCTGGGCGAGCCGGGCAAGGGCGACCCGCTGGCGCACCCGCGCATCACCCTGCAAGGGCAGGCGCATCAGATTGCGCGAGACCACGCCGATGCACCGCGCATCCGCCGGCGTTATCTCTCCCGCTTGCCCAAGGCGGCCTTGTACGTGGACTTTGGTGATTTTTCGTTCTGGCGCATAGCCCCCGAGCGAGCGAGCCTCAATGGTGGCTTTGGCCGTGCGTTTGAATTGACCGCCAGCGATGTCTTGAGCCCCGTGGGCGATGCGCAGGTCTGGGACGTTCTGGACGCCGAGGCCTGTGAACACATGAACCAGGACCATGCCCCGGCGGTGCAAACGCTGGCTCATGTGCTGGGCAAAGGGCAGGGGGAGGATTGGCGCATGGCCACCCTCGACCCCCATGGGTTTGAGCTGGCCCATGGCGATGCCATGGTGCGCTTGGAGTTTGAGCAGACTGTAGAGGCTGCTCAGGGCGTGCACGAGCAACTGATGGGGTTGCTGGCGAAGGCGCGCAAAGGTCATCTCCCTCAAGCCCCCTCGAATTCCTGAATCAGTCAGAAATGGATGTTGGGTATTTGTTTTGCACGCTACTTGACCTGCGGGATGCGGCTCAAAGACTCATGTGGTCGGTGGTGGATATTTCGGTTCAGCCAGTCCTCGGCCATCAGCGAATGAACTTGACGCGGTAAGGAAATATCCTTACCATGCTCGCCTATCCAGGAGAATCGCCATGCCCGCCATTCATGAAGTTGCCACCATCACCTCCAAAGGGCAGATCACTTTGCCCAAGGCCATCCGCCAAGCTTTGGGGGTGGACTATGGCGGCAAGGTGGCGTTTGACTTGCAAGGCTCACAAGTGGTCGTCACCCGAGCCGATGAATCGATTCACGAAGATCCAGCCATTGGCGCTTTTCTGGCGCTGTTAGAAAAGGACATCCGCACAGGCCAGCGTGTGTGCGCCTTGCCTGATGATTTGGTGCAAGCCATGCGGGCCACACTCACCCAGCCCATTGATCTGGATGCCGAAATCGAAGGCGATGTGGCGCTGTGATCCAGCGTCACGGGTGGAATCTGCTCTTCCACGAATGTTTATCCGAGCAACTGCAAAAACTGCATGCCGCCGCAGAACGGGCGAAGCAGCAAGACCCACAAGGATATGAGTCCAATGCCAACGTCAGGCTGTTAGCAGCCTTGTCGAAATTGATCTTGGATGCTGTGCCCAGTGATCCAAACCGGGTGGAGTACCGTCAAGGCAACACCATGGGGGCGGCGTTTCGGCATTGGCGGCGCGCCAAAATCGGGCGGCAGTTCAGGTTGTTTTTTCGATTTGACTCAAAGACCCGGATCATCATTTTTGCGTGGGTCAATGACGAAAACACCTTGCGATCGTCGGGCAGCAAAAACGATCCCTACAACGTGTTTCAGCGCATGTTGGAGCGCGGTCACCCGCCGGATGACTGGGCTACTCTGGTGGCATCAAGCCAATCACCGCAAAATATGCGGTGATTAAGCCCCGTATTCACCGCATGAAGATCTGAATCAGGTCATTTCTTCATGGCACCCGCCATGGCGCAGTGCCCCGCATCGCTGGACTGCCCTGAGCCTGCGGCAATCAAGGGTGGCTCCAGGCGCAGGTTCACCGCGGGCGAATACCACCAGTCCCACACGAAGAACAGGACCAAAGCCAACCAAAACCACTGGGAGAGTCGATGCAGTCGGTTCATGTCAGGCTCCAAATCCATAGTGGCGGCGCACCCGCACGCCCACCAAACTGCCCGCAAAGGCCATGAAGACCCAGATCCAGCCGTGCAGGCTGCCTGTCGAAATGCCGCTGAGCATGGCGCCCACATTGCACCCAAAGGCCAGGCGCGAGGAATAGCCCAGCAACAAGCCCGCCACCAAGCCCACCACCCATTGCTGGCGGGTCAACGGCTTTGGCTGAGCCGAGGCTTTGGGCGCCTGAGCGATCCACAGCGCGCCGGTGAGGATGCCCAAATTGGTGATGGTGGTCACATCCAGCAGGGCGTTTTGCCCCAGCAGTTGCAGATTGCCCGGCTGGGACCAAAAGGCATTGGCCGCAGGATCAAAAAGCTGGGCGGCCACTGCCAATTTGGCCACCCACAGGCCAAAGCCATAGACCACGCCCCAGGGCTGCCCCGCCACCAAGAGGTTCAGGGTCGCCAGCACGGCCAAGGCGACCGCGCCCCAGAGCCAGCGCGCCCGCAACCACGTTCTGCCTGCCCCAACCCAGAGCCTGGCCAACAGCAGCAGCACACCCAAAGCCGCCCAGGTGATGAGCAAGGCGGGCACCGTGCCCCAGGTTTGAGGCAGGCTCACCGGTTCGATTTGCCCCAGAGACAGCCAGCGGTCCAGGTGGACCGAGCCCAGGAAACTGCCCAGCGCAAACAAGGGCAGCAAGCCCACATTCAAGGGGATACCCAGACCTGCCTTGTACAAGGTGCCCGAGCCGCAGCCATCGGCGATTTGCATGGTGAGGCCAAACACAAAGGCGCCCACCAGCAGGCTGATGCTGGGCGGACCCAGCGCCGCATGCAATTCACTGAACTGCGCCAGCAAGGGCATGGCCAGCAGGGCAGCCAAGGCCAGCAAGACGGCCTGACCGGTGATGCCGCTGGGGTCTTTGTGCTGGATGAGGTGACGCCATCCCGTGGTGAAACCAAAGCGCGCACCCGCGAGGACTGCGCCCATGCCCAGGCCGATCAACCACAGGGCGGCCTGGCGCACCGATACCCACCCCACGAGAAAAACAAACAGGGTCAAGCCAACGAGGGCCAAATAGCGTCGTCTCATGGTGTCAATTCCAACGTTGGCGATACCAAAGCTGAGCGTCCATCCACAGTTGTTGCCAGCGGCGGGGCTCATTGGCCATGGGCAGGGCAAGGCTTTGCTGGGTCCAATCGACCATGGACCCCGGATAGAGCTTCATCTGGGGGTAGCCCAGCACTTCGGACAACACAAACCAGTTGGTGGCCGCCAAGTGGCCTGTGTTGCAAAACAAGACGGTGGGCTGTCCAGGGATGAGTTGGGCTTGTCTGACCAGCTCATCGGATAAGGCCTTGCCGACCAGGCGCGCACCATGGGCCTCGAACCAGCGCTCGTTGTCCAGATTGACCGCACCGGGCAGGGTGCCAGCGGCTTTGGCCTGGGGCACACGGGTTTGTCCGAGGAAGAAGGCTTTGGGTCTGGCGTCGATGAGGCGACCCTGGCCTCGTTGCACCATCTCACGAACCTCGTCGGTGTTGGCCAGCCATTCGGTTTTCAGGTTGGGCA
>RGCL01000005.1 GCA_009919175.1 Betaproteobacteria bacterium | reverse complement strand
CCAGTGTGAGTGAGAGAAACTGAGTGTTTTTATCATTCGAAAGGATTAAGTTATGCCAAAAGGTGTTCGATTAAAGCCCGAGCAAATCGTGGCCAAGTTGCGCGAAATTGAGGTCAAGATTGGTCAAGGTAAGGACGTTCTCACAGCTTGCCGCGAGGCTGAGGCCACGGACAAGAGCTACTACCGCTGGCGTCGGGAGTATGGGGGCATGAAGGTTGATCAGGCCAAGCGCCTGAAGCAATTGGAGCAGGAGAACGCTCGACTCAAGCGGCTGGTGGGTGAGTTGCACTTGGAGAAGGCGGTGCTCACCGATGTTGCGCGGGGAAACTTCTAAGCCCACAGCGCCAGCGTGCAGCAGTGCGAGGTGCTGTGGGCAAATATCCGCGTCTGTCTGAGCGCCGAGCGTGTCAGATTCTGGGGGTGGCCAGGAGCACCCTGCGGTATGCAGAGGTGCCTTTGGTGGACGAAACGTCACTGCGGCACGGGGTGCTGGAGGTGGTAAATTTGTATGGTCGCTACGGGTACCGAACAGTCAGCGGACTGCTCAGCGGTGCGGGATGGCAAGCCAGTGAAGCGGTGGTCAGGCGAATTTGGCGAGAAGAGGGTTTGAAGGTACCCGCCAAGCAGCCCCCACGAGCCAGGCTGTGGCTCAATGATGGCTCCTGCGTCAGATTACGCCCCGAACGGGTCAATCATGTGTGGAGATATGACTTTGTGCAGGGTCACACCTATTGCCCTTGGTCTAGGCGCTGGCGCAAGTTTCGCATTCTGGTGGTGATCGATGAATTCAGCCGGGAGTGCTTGGCGCTGTACGTGGCTCGCACCATCAAGGCGCTCGATGTCATTGATGTGCTATCGGATTTGATGCTCGAGCGTGTTGTGCCCGAATTCATCAGAAGCGATAACGGTCCCGAGTTTGTGGCCACCATCCTCAGGAATTGGCTCAAGAGCCTGGGCACTAACACTGCCTACATCACGCCGGGCAGCCCGTGGGAGAACGGGTATTGCGAGAGCTTTAACGGCAAGTTCCGAGATCAGTGGCTCAATGGCGAGTTGTTCTACAGCTTGGGCGAAGCGCGGGTACAGATTGAGCAATGGCGCATTCACTTCAACACACTGCGTCCGCATCAATCAATTGGAAGAAAGCCACCAGCCCCTGGCACCTGGCTACCCAAGACCAAAGCGGAAAAGGCGTTGCACTTGAGTTTGTTTCCAGCGATCCCCACACCGCAGGAGGTAAAGCAACGATTGAGTTTGCAATGAAATACAGCTAGACTGAAAACTCTCACTGGCATTGGATCAACATTTAACGCGGGTCAAACGCAGGCACCCTGGGTGGTCCGGTGTTGTGGTTCATCGCGGTCATCATCACCCCCTTTGGTCTGCCCAAGGTGGGCGCAACCACGCTGCGACACGCCAGGCGCGCCATTTAACGTCGCTTTTTGCGAACGGGCTCCACTTCACGGGGCAGGAGACCGTCCAAGAATAGCGTCGAGAACGTGGTTGCAATCTCTTCTGGCGACATGCGACCACGAGGATTCATCCAGCGGTTGGTCCAGTTCAATGCACCCAAAAGACCATACAGGATGACTTTCGGGTCTTTGTCACTACGAAAAGAGCCATCTGCCATGCCTTCTTCAATGATTTCGGCAATGCTGCTCTCGTAAAGTTTTCCAAGCTTGTACAAATGTTTGTCTTGCTCTTGGTTGACCGCCATGCCTTCCTGGATGTACACAAATTGATGGGGGTAGTTTTTCGCATAAGAATTCAGCAGGGAGTGAATGATGTTGCGCAACTTTACTGGCGCAGGATCTTGGCTCTTGCTGATCTCTTGGGCATTACTCGACACGCTTGCTACCGCATCACGAACCACGTCCAGCAGCAATTCACGCTTGCTGGCGAAGTAATAGTAGATGGTTGCACGGTCAGTATTGAGCTTTTCAGCGATGTCTTTGAAAGTGGTCGCTGCATAGCCATTGTTTCGAAAAAGAAGCGCAGCGCAATCAATGATTTCGCGCCTGCGGGCGGTATAAGCCACATCATCTTGCTTAAGGGCCGCAGCGCGACGTTTGCCTAAGCTACTCATACTTTAGGATTTGTCCATTGAAGTGAAGTCGTCATATTAAGTGATTTGATCACTGATTTTCCCGAGCACGCCCTGTAGAAAGCCCTGTTTCAACTGCCTTGATTTGCATGGCCAGATATTTGGAGTAGGGACGGCATTGCTGAAGGCTGCCTCCCATGAGCCAAAAGCCCCATTGTCCGGTGGGGCGCCACATGGCTCGCACTTCACCTTCGTCATCCAACCCCCAAACTGGTCCCACACGTTGAGCAACCTCATCGCCAAAGACGACACGAATCGACTCTGACATGTTTTCATATCCTGCTGCAATCACAATGGCCTCAAAGTCCTGTGCCGTGCCATCGGAGAAATATACGGTCTTTCCCGACATGTCCGTGACTGTACCCTGCTTGACTTTGATCTTGCCTGCAGCAATCAATTCTGAGCAACCTGAATTGATGTAATAACCACCGCCATATCGGTGGTACTTCATTAAAAATCCGCTGTTGTCTTCACCAAAGTCCAGAGCAAAACCTGCTGCCTTGAGTCCGTCCAATAGGTCTTTGTCCATTGCAGCAATACGCTGCGTCAACTGTTTATGGAATTCGGTTAGCAAGGGGAAAGGCATTGAATTACTCACCAAATCCGCATCCTCAACCGGTGGCCCATCTTCAGCGTAGATCGAATATGCCCTAGCTGCACCAGGCTCCACACTCACCACACAGGTTGAGGAGCGTTGCAGCATGGTGACCTGGGAATTGCGTTTGCAGAGATCGTGCGAGACATCGTGTCCACTGCTGCCAGTTCCAATCACAAGCACGCGTGCTTGATCGGCGGGGAAGTCGGCACCGTAAGCCTCGGCATGAATCAAGGTGCCTGTGTAGCGCTCGGCACCAGGAATGCTGGGTCTTTTGGGAACACCAAATACCCCTGTGGCTTGAATCAAATGTCTGGGCCTCACTTCACGGACCGTTCCATCCGCTTGGCGAAGCTTTACGATCCAATGACCCGCTGCTTCATCATGCACTGCCGATACCACAGAGGTCTGCATCTGAACGTTGAGCTGAAGCGCCGTTGCATAAATTTCGAGCCAATCGGCCATCTCCTCTTTGGAAAGGTAGGCTGGCCAAGAGCTAGGGAATGGGAGGTAGGGTAGATGATTGGCCCAGATCTGGTTGTGCAGCAGCAAGGATTGGTAGCGGTTTCGCCAGTTGTCCCCAAGTCGGGGTAGCTTATCTATGACAAGTGTGTCTATATCCAACTGCTGCAAACGAGCTGCAACAGCCAACCCACCTTGGCCTGCTCCAACCACAAGCACAGTCGGGTTTGTGAATGCATTTGTTGGCAATGCATCGCGATGCGCCCCAGCGTTGGTCTGAGTGCGTCGCAGACGACGATGGCCTGCATGCTCTTCATGTCCCTTGATTTCTTCTAGAGAGGTGAACAAGGTCCAACCATTCCATGCGCTTTTTTCACCCAGTGGTTTGAGTAGTCGCAAATGCCCACGGCACACTCCGATCTCGGTATCGAATTTGAAAAAGGCTTCAACCGATTCGCCATAACCTTTGCGATCAAAGACGGCGACTTTGGCCTCTTCTAGATGAACATGCGATGGGCGAAGCTGCTGTGCAAGTGCATGGCGCCACGCATCGATGATGCGGTCACGGCCAGTGTGGGTTCTGAAATTCCATTGAAAGCCAAGCATGTCTCGCCAGTAACTGTGGGCATGAAAGAGACCCCCCAATTCATCAAGATCACCTTTGCTAAGACAGCGCTCGAATTTCAGCAGCCATTGCCTTGCTAACTCTTGGCCCTGTTGTAGGCGTTGAACTTTGGAATGGGAATCTAACGGATTGATTTTGTTTTGGACGCGCGAATCAGTGATGGTTGACATGATGAGTAACCTGGTTTGTATGGATGGATACAGATTGACAGTCTTGGAACCGATTGTCAACAGATGCGTTGACTGATGAGATGGCCTTTTGTACTTTGTTGTCATCGAATCACGCCTGCCTTTTTTAGCGATTCCAGTTCGTCTGAAGCAAATCCCCATTCACCTAATGCTTCGAATGTATTTGCACCAGGATTTGGAGGCGGTTGACGAATTGCGGAAGGTGTGCGGCTGAATCGAGGTGCCGGCCCAGGTTGAAGTACTCCGTCAACGTCTTCAAATCCTTGGCGAGCTGCCAAATGAGGGTGGTTGGGCGCTTCGCTAAGGTCGAGTACAGGAGCAAAGCATGCTTCTTTTCCCTCCATGATTTGACACCACTCATCCCGAGTTTTTCTCAGAAAGATCTCTTCAAATTGGCGCCGTAAGTTTGGCCACGTCGATCGATCCAGTTGATCTGGAATGGTCTTTGGATCCAGTCCCATTGCCAACAATAATTGGTCATAGAACTTGCGTTCGACGGGAGCTACGCTGATGTGTTTACCGTCACTGGTTTCATAGACCCCATACCAAGGAGCCCCACCATCAAAATAATTGGACTCCCGCTCAAGGATCAATCGATGACTGGCAAGGTAACCAAAATAATGAGTCAGCATGGATTCAATGCCGTCGATCATGGCGGCATCCACCACTTGCCCTTGTCCCGATGTTTTCGCCTCTAGTAATGCAGCCAGCACACCCAATGCCAGATACACGCCGCCGCCGGCATAGTCACCAAGCAGATTCAGTGGCACTGCGGGCACACCTTTGCGTGGACCCATCATGGCCAGTGCGCCCGTGATGGCCAAGTAATTCAGGTCATGCCCAACGGTTTGTGAAAGAGGACCTTCCTGACCCCAACCGGTTGCACGGCCAAATACCAGCCTGCGATTATGTTGGGCACAGACAGCTGGTCCTAATCCCAACCGCTCCATCACGCCGGGTCGGAAACCTTCGATCAAGGCATCGGCCTTCCTCACCAACTGAAGGACTACGGTGCGACCTTGTTCACTCTTGAGATCCACTGCAATGGAGTGGCGGCTGCGTGTGGTGGGGTCAAAACGAGGCTCTTTTTTTACTCCCAACCCAGAGGGCTCAAGTCGGTCGACCGTGATCACCTGGGCACCCATGTCCGCCAGGAGCATGGCTGCAAAGGGGACAGGTCCTACGCCAGCTATCTCGACAATGCGTATGCCACTCAGGGCGCCACCTTTGGTTGAAGGCATTTCATTCCCTCCTGGAAAGTCACGATGCTGCACGACAGGCATGAGGTTAAGCTCAAAGACAGGGGCTAGTCAACAAAACTGTTGACAGCCAATTTTTCGGTTGCTACCATGAACTCAGCATGAATGATCGATATTCAAAATACAAGGATTTAGTGTTCGACTCACCAGCCGAGCACGTGTTGCGCATTCGAATCAATCGGCCTGATCGGCTCAATGCCATGACGCAAGATACCCATAGCGAGCTGACGGAGGTTTGGCGCGATGTTGGCGCGGATGAATCGGTGAGGTCGGTCATCATTGGCGGTACAGGTAAGGCTTTTTCAGTAGGCGGTGAATTCGAGTTTGTCGAAGCCATCATCAACGACTTTGCCATGCGCGAGCGCGCTTGGCGGGAAGCGAGGGACCTCGTCTACAACATCATCAATTGCCCCAAACCCATTGTTTCCGCCATGCAGGGCGCAGTTGCTGGTGGAGGGCTTTCGATTGGCTTGCTGGCTGATATATCCATCGCTACAAAGTCAGCCAAGTTGGTTGATGCGCATACGCGCCTCGGAGTGTGTGCCGGCGATCATGCAGTCATGCTATGGCCCCTGCTTTGTGGCCTTGCGAGAGCCAAGCATCTTTTGTTACTTTGCGAACCCATTTCTGGCGAGAAGGCAGCAGACATTGGTCTGGTTTCCATGTGTGTTGATGATGATGAGTTGGATTCAACAGCATTGCGTATCGCCACTCAACTTGCCAAGGGTGCGCCTTTAGCGATTCAGACTACCAAATATGCGCTCAACAATTGGTTGCGAATGGCTGGACCAGCCTTCGATGCCTCAACCGCATTGCAGTTTTTCAGTTTTGGCGGTCCAGAACCCAAAGAAGGTTTGACTGCTCACCAGCAAAAGCGACCCCCTTCTTTCTGATCGCAGTTTAGGTACATGGCCCAATTGGAATCCAAAGCAGGTACAAGAATGATCGATAGCCAAACCGAAATCTGGTATCCAAGCCCAGACCAAATTGCCGACTCGAACATCACCCAATTGATGGACAAGTTAGGGGTCACAACGCTTGATGACTATCTTCGTTATTCAATCGAGCACCCAGACCTTTATTGGAAAGCCATTTTGGAGTTTTGTGGGGTGGTATGGACAAAGCCTTATGAGCAATTTTCAGATTTCTCACAGGGGCCCGAATTCGCTCGATGGTTTGTTGGCGGGAGTCTGAACTGGACCGAGACCATCTTCAAATGGGCGCGTGATCCAGAATGGGCATGTCGACCAGCCGTGATTGCAGAAGATGAAGCTGGTGTAACTCAGTCCATTACCTACGCTGAGCTTCACGAGCGTGTCAAATCGTTTGCTGCGGGTTTGGAGAAGGTGGGATTAAAGCAGGGTGATCGTGTAGGGTATCTGATGGAACCCTGTATCGAAGCCGTGGTCACCATGATCGCGATTTCCTATATGGGTGCGGTAGTGATGCCCTTGTTCAGTGGCTTTGGAGTGGATCCCATTGTTGCCAGGCTTTCTGCTTGCGAGGCCAAGGCGCTAGTGATGACATCAGGTTTCATGCGACGTGGTAAAAAACTCGATGCGCTTCAAACCGCATTACAGGTTCAGTCCATTCATCCCGTTCATCTGTTCATCCTCAAGCTTTCTCCGGGTGAGGGACTTCCGCCTGGCGCGATAGATTGGGCTTCCATTGCTGCGACCCCAGCATCCAGGAGCGATGCGGTCCCTATGGACACCCATGAACCAGTAATGGTCTTCTTCACCTCTGGAACGACGGGAAAGCCCAAGGGTACGGTTCACACACATGGTGGATTTCCACTCAAGGTCTTGCACGATGGCATCGTCAATTTCAACATCAAACCCGGCGATGTCTTTTTTTGGCCAGCGGATATGGGATGGGTGGCAGGCGCCCTCATCATCACGACCACACTGATGCGCGGTGCGACCATGATTTGCTACAGCGGCGCACCCGATTTCCCAAATTGGTCTCGCATGGCTCAAATGATTGAGCGCCATCGAGTCACTCATTTCGGAACGGCGCCAACCATGATTCGTGGATTTGCAGCCAATGCTGAAATGGCGACGGCTGCAGATCTCTCATCAATCAAATTGATGATCACTGGTGGAGAAGTCATCGACCCAGAACACTTTGCCTGGCATACCCGTCATTTTGGGCGTGGAGTTGCGCCTTTGATCAATTTTTCCGGGGGCACTGAGGTCTCCAGCGGTCTGGTGAGTAGCGTGATCATCAAACCCATTCCGCCGGGGGGCTTCAACAGTGTTTGCCCAGGTGTTCATGTCGATGTGTGCGATGCAAGCGGTCAATCCATCATTGGCGAAGTGGGTGAGTTGGTAATCCGGCAACCCTTTGTCGGTATGACCCGTTCCTTCTGGAATGATGACGAACGGTATCTGGAGACCTACTGGCGCACGATCCCTGGTATTTGGGTGCACGGCGATCTAGCCATGCGCAATGCCAAGGGGGAATTTTTTCTACGTGGTCGATCTGACGATACGCTCAAGCTTGCAGGCAAACGGGTCGGACCTGCAGAAATCGAAAATGTCCTCATGGAGCTTGAGGGCGTCATTGAATGTGCCGCCATTGGTGTGGATGATGCGGCCAAAGGGCAAATGTTGGTGGTCTTCGTCATTGCATCGTCGGATGCGGCTCGTCGCCCTGAATTTGGAGACGAAGTAGCCAATTACGCAGAGCATCGTCTTGGACGAGCACTTCGACCAGCCCGTGTTCATGTGGTGACAGAGATGCCCAAAACCAGGACCGCAAAGATCATGCGCCGTGTTTTGCGTGGTGTCTATTGCGGGTTGCCGCCAGGGGATCTCTCGTCGCTTGATAACCCGTCGTCGCTGGAAGTCATCCGGCGTGCCGCAGGCCAATAGGAGAATTGTCAATGGCAGGATGGAACTTCGCTGAGATCTTCCGCGAGGTCGCAAAGGAGATCCCTCATGCGCCAGCCCTTGTACAGGGTTCTCGACGTATCGAATGGCATGAGCTCGACCAGCGCACGAACAGCCTTGCCCAACATTTGGTGGCGGCTGGGCTCAAGCGGCAGTCCAAGGTGACACAGTACCTGCATAACGCTCCAGCGTATTTGGAGTCGATCCTTGCATGCTTCAAGGGTTCTTTTGTTCCGCTCAATACCAACTTCCGCTATGGACCAGAAGAGCTGATCTATCTTTGGACCAATGGGGACGTCGAGTGCGTGATCTTCCATGGCTGCTTTGCCAACACCATCGAGCAATTTCGTTCCAAGGTGGCTGGTGTTCGCCACTGGCTGTGGGTTGACGATGGCACAGGTCCATGCCCCAATTGGGCCACCTCCTATGAGGAAGCCGCGACCAGTCGCCCCGCCTCTGCAGTGCCATGGTTGCCGGATGGGGACGACCTCATCTTGGTTTATACCGGCGGAACAACCGGATTGCCCAAAGGAGTGATGTGGCGGCAGGATGATTTGTTCATGCGATTGAATACCGAACGTGGAGACCAGTATCCAGACGTGCCTGATTTGGATGTCATCCGGACCAACATCTCTCGCCGAGGGCGATCTCACCTCTCGGCCGCACCACTCATGCACGGCGCAGGTTTGCTGACATGTTTTTTGGTATTGGCGCGTGGCGGTTGGATTTCCCACCTTCAACAGCGTAGCTTTGATCCAATTGACTTGCTAGACACCGTTGAGCGAGACCGTGTCGCAAGTCTCATGTGGGTAGGCGATGCTTTTGCTCGACCCGTACTTGCAGCATTGCAGTCTCAGCCTAAGCGCTGGGATCTCTCATCCCTTAAGACCATCATGTCCAGCGGCGTGGTGTTCAGTGCTGAGGTCAAGCAAGCCATTCTTGAACATGTACCTCAAGTGGTCATCAGCGATGTTTTTGGGTCTACTGAGTCCATGTCCCTGGGCAGAAATGTCACTGCCAAAGGTGAGGCCTCTGCCACGGCCACCTTCAAGGCAAAAGCCGATACGCGAGTCATCACTGAGGATGGCGTGGATGTTGTGCCGGGCTCTGGGCAAGCTGGCATGTTGGCCATTGGTGGTCGGCAAGCCTTGGGGTATTACGGTGATCCTGTGAAATCTGCCGCAGTGTTTCGGATGCTGGACGGCAAGCGCTACGTTGTGCCAGGTGACTGGGCAACCGTAGATCACAACGGCATTGTTCAGCTTCTGGGTCGTGGTTCTGGTTGCATCAATACAGGTGGCGAAAAGGTCTTTCCTGAAGAGGTGGAGAACGAGCTCAAAGCGCATGATGCGGTTGATGATGCTGTTGTATTGGGCATCCCAGACATACGGTTTGGTCAGTCTGTAGTCGCAATCGTTGAAACGAAGAAGAGCCACCTCACCAGTGCATCTGAGCTCATCGCTTTCGTCAAGTCCCGTCTATCCTCTTACAAGGCACCCCGACATATTCTTTTTGCGGAGATCAGGCGTGGCCCGAATGCCAAACCTGATTTGCCGTCACTCACTGCCTTTGCGAAAGAGCAAGTGGCTAACCTCAAGAAAGAAGCCTCAATATGAAATCAGAACTCTGCCGTCAATTGGGCATTGATTTCCCATTATTTGCCTTCTCCCATTGTCGCGATGTTGTGGTTGAAGTGTCCAAGGCTGGCGGATTAGGGGTGTTTGGTGCAGTTGATGTCCGCTCGCCGGAAGCTTTGGAGGCTGAACTGAATTGGATTGATGAACACATTGAAGGCAAACCCTACGGGGTTGATTTCATTGTGCCTGCCAAATTCTCAGGTCAGGGTACTGGCGAAACTGTGGCCCAGGCTGCTTCACGAATCCCTGTAGAGCACAAAATCTTTGCCCGCAAACTGCTGGCTGAGCACGGCATCGATACTTCTGATTTGACCGACGATCGATTTGAACGTGGCTCCAAGATCACGCGAAACATTCGTGAGCAAGGTGCACAGAGTTTGCTGGATGTAGCCTTCAATCATCCGATCGCTTTGGTCGCTAATGCCTTGGGACCTGCACCTCCAGTGATGATTGAGCGTGCCCGCGAAGCAGGTGTCTTGGTTGCTGCCTTGGTGGGTTCACCCGAGCATGCCATCAAGCAAGCGCAAGCAGGCGTAGACATCATCGTGGCAGCTGGTACAGAAGCGGGCGGGCATTGCGGTGAAGTGGGAACGATTGTCTTGGTTCCTGAGGTGCTTGATGCCTTGCACGGCATAGGCAGTGCGTTGCCCGTTTTAGCTGCTGGCGGTATTGTCACTGGACGTCAGATGGCTGCATGTATGGCCATGGGGGCGGCAGGTGCATGGACAGGATCCGTATGGTTAACCACCACTGAGGCAGAAACTTCACCAGTCGTTAAGGAAAAGATGCTGGCAGCCACCTCCGCAGGTACCATTCGTTCGCGCTCGAGAACTGGCAAATTTTGTCGCCAGCTGCGTTCTGATTGGACAGATGCATGGGAGCAAGAAGGTGCTCCCAAGCCTTTGCCTATGCCGCTGCAATCCATGGTGTCCGACACAGCCATGAGCAAGGTGCTCAAGTTAGCCAATGGTGGGCATGAAGGTGCGAGAAAGCTGGCCAGCTATTTTGTTGGTCAAGGCGTTGGTCTGATGAATGCCACCCAAAGTACCCGGTCTGTGGTGATGGACTTCATGAGTGACTATCTGTTGGCGGTAGAACGCCTGCAATCCACGATTGATGATTGACTTGTAGTCATGGACCTAAAGTACAGCCCTCGTCATGAGTCATTTCGACAGGAAGTCCGTGGCTTTCTGAGTGCTCACGCTGACCAGTACCCCAAACCATTTGGTGTCAACCGACCTACGCCTCATGCATTGGCCTGGCAGGCATTGCTCATTCAACATGGCTATGCCGCTCGGACCATTCCAAAAAAGTATGGTGGATTTGGGGCTGAGGTAGACATTCTCGAATCACGCATCATTGCGGAGGAGTTCGCCCGTGCTCATGCGCCATGGGGGCTCGTCAACCAAGGTATTTCCATGTTGGTTCCTACTTTGCTGGAGATGGGATCAGAGGAGCAAAAACTTCGCTGGATTGCACCCACATTGAGGGGTGAAGTGATTTGGTGTCAAGGCTATTCTGAGCCGGGCGCTGGTTCTGATCTGGCTTCACTCACTACCCGCGCAGTTGATGATGGAGAAGACTTTGTCATCAACGGGCAGAAGATTTGGACAACCACGGCACATGGAGCTGACATGATGTTTGCATTGGTTCGAACAGAGCCCAATGCAGTCAATAAATATTTGGGCATCAGCTATCTGATCCTTTCAATGAAAACGCCCGGGATAGAAATCCGACCACTCAAGACGATGACGGATGCCTCCGAGTTCAATGAGGTATTTTTCAAAGATGTCCGTGTGCCTAAATCCCAACTCGTTGGAGAACGCGGTCAAGGCTGGTCCGTGTCCAATGCCACACTCAAACATGAGCGTGGCATGTTGGGTGATCCGGATGCATCCATGTCTCGCATGAATTCCATCCTCGAGTTGATGCGAACCGAACATATCGATGGTGAGCGCCTCATCGATATGGCTGTATTTCGCCAAAGGGCAATGCGGCTTCAAGCCAGGGTCATGGCCATGAAGTTTCATGGCATGCGCTTGATGAGTGCCACCACATCGGGCGAAGACAGTCCATTGCCCCGCTTGATTGTCAAACTGCAGACCTGCGAGCTTAACTATCAATTGTCTGCGTTGGCTGTGGACGTTTTGGGCGAATTGGGTTTATTACTTCCTGACAGTGCTGAAGTGCGTTCACATGGCACCTGGCCCAGACGCAATATGTTCGATATTGGCATGATCATTGGTGGGGGTACTGCCCAAATTCAAAAAAACATCATTGCCGAGCGTGGCTTGGGTTTGCCCCGGGAACCCAAGTTGGCACTGGGTGAGAGCAAGGACAAGCATGGACTTTAGCCTCACATCAACACAAAAAGAGCTACAAGCTTCCCTCAACAAGGCGCTCAAGAGCATCAGCCCACTGGATCGGGTGAGGCGGCATGCCCAGGATCATGAGACCTTTGCTAGCGATGTATGGCAAGGCCTGGTGGAGCTTGGCATCACAGGGTTAATGATTCCCGAGACTCATGGCGGCTTGGGACTAGGCATTCTGGATGCAGCACTGGTTGCCGAGTCTCTTGGTCATCATGTTGTACCTTCGTCATTTTTGAGTTCAGTTGTTTTGGCACCCCTCGCCATCATGCATGCAGGTCTTGAGGCGCAACAACGACAATGGTTACCAGATCTGGCCTCAGGGCAATTGCGTGTGAGTTTGGCCTTATCAGAGCACGCAGCGGGGCGTCGATCGGGTTCTGGGGTGATTTGTCGCGATAGCCGACTTCATGGACGTCGTCTCTTTGCAATGGACGATGCAGGCGCACACTTTTTTTTGGTGGTGGATGATGACGCGCGCTTGCTGATGCTGGAGCGGGATGCACCTGGACTCGTGATCACGCCTTTGCCCACCATTGATCGAACTCGTTCCACCGCCAGGTTGGACTTTGATGACGCCCCGTGCACAGAGCTGGGTTCATCCAATCCTCTGTTAGTTCAACATCTGGTGGATGTGGCGCGCCTCATGTTGGCTGCCGATATGCTGGGTGCATCGTCAAACATGCTTGAGCAGGCGGTGGAATACGCCAAATTGCGGCAGCAGTTTGGGCGTCCAATTGGAGCCTTTCAAGCTGTCAAACACATGTGTGCCGAAATGGCAGCTGAACTCGAGCCAGCAAGATCACTGGTTTGGTATGCGGGATACGCATTAGACGAACGCATGTCAGATGCCACATTGGCATGCCTGCATGCCAAGTCTTATTTGGCCGAAGCATCCCGCTTGGTTTCGCGCAGCGCCACCGAGGTACATGGTGGCATGGGCATCACCGATGCGCTGGGGCTGCACTATTGGTTCAAACGCAATGCATGGAGTTATCAGGCCTTGGGTTCTCCAGAACACCTTCGAGAGTTCGCGGCGCAATGCCTTACTCCAATTTGAGTATCGAGACTTCAATTACCTGTGAAATGAGGCTTGCGTTTTTCCATGAAGGCTTTCGAGCCTTCGCGAGCATCTTGTGACCTTAAGACCACCTTGATGCAGGCATCTTCAACGCCAAAAGCATCTTGCAAAGGACGGCCTGATGCGCCAAGCATGGCTTCCTTGACTTTGCGCATGGCTAGGGGCGAATTCTGTGCCATTTTTTCTGCCAGCATTCTTGCTGTGGGCATGACGTCTTGCTCAGGGACTACTCGGTTGACCAAGCCAATTCGCAAGGCCTCGGCTGCTGAGATCTGATCGCCGACGAGCAAAATTTCTGATGCAGCGGCCCAGCCTAGCTGACGTGAAGCACGTGCGATGCCACCCGCCGCGGGGATCAGTCCGCGCCTGACTTCAGACAAGCCAAGCGTACAGTGATCAGAGACCACTCGCAGGTCACAAGCTAGCGCCAATTCCATGCCACCCGCAACGACTGTGCCGCGCGCAGCCATGATCACGGGTGTGGTGAAGTCCAACCGTCTGAGCATGGCACGGTTGAGAATTTTTGGTTCAGCCAGCAAGGCCTCATCCCATTCATCTTCAGCTGGACGGGAACGAGTCAGCAGTGGAGTCAAGCGCCCAAGATCAGCGCCCGCACAGAACGTCCGTTCCCCATTGGCAGTCAAGATGGCTACGCGAACAGAGTGATCCGATTCAATGGCATCCCAACATTGGGCCAACCGGACAATCATCTCTGGATTGAGCGCATTCATCTTCTCAGGACGGTTGAGCGTGACACTTGCTATGCCATTTTCAACTGTGAACAAGACGGGCGATTTGGGGGAAGGAGTATCACTGGAAGTCATCGCGGTTCAGCCCAAAAAATTACAAAGTCGGTACCCTTGGCTTCGCTGATCACACGCACAGGCATGCCGATCTTCACTGAAGCGACCTCGATATGTCGAGCTGTTGCAACAATGCGGGGGCCTTCTTCTAGCTCAACCACCAAGGTCAGGAACGGCAAATGGGGTTGCCAAGCCGGTTCGACGCTCATGTGAGATACCGTATAGGAATAGACAACGCCGATTCCAGAAACGGGTGCAAAGGAGAATTCGGGACTTGAGCAGGCTGGGCAGTAATAGCGAGGAGGGTGTGTATGTGCATGACAAGCTGTGCATCGTTGCATGCAAATCCCACCTTGGCGCACGATTGCCTGATAGAGGTCCAGATCCAGCTCATCTGGTTTGGGGATCATGACATGCGGCGAAGAGTGGGCCGTCTCGTTGGATTGGGTCATGAGGTGCTCCTTGCCAAAATGGCAATACTGGCATCGCCTAGATCGCCGTAACCAGTCACTAGCCCAAGTTCGCAGTTCTGAACTTGTGCAGCTCCTGCTTCATGTCGGAGTTGACGCGTGGCTTCAACAATATGGTTCATACCCCAACAATGGCCTTGGGACATGAGGCCACCATGTGTGTTGAGCGGGTACTTTCCGCCGAGTTGGATGTTCCCATTCTTAACGAAGTCAGCTGCCCCGCCACGAGGAGCAAGCCCCAGCGCTTCAAGTTCAAGCAATACGACATGGGTAAAACAATCATATATTTGGAGAAAGTCCATGTCGGTTGGTTTCACGCCCGCCATGGCAAAGGCTCGGGGCGCTGCGCGGTCTAGCCCGAGATCGAGCACATCTTTGCGGTTAATCAGTTCATCTGGACGATCTGGATGACCCTCTGCACCACCAATCACAATCACCGGTGTGTGTGGCATGTCTCGCGCTCGCTCTGGTGTGGTCACAATGACGGCAGCGGCGCAGTCAGTCTCGACACAGCAATCGAGCTTACGCAATGGCTCACTGATGTAAGTCGAGGCAAGATACTCTTCCATGGTCAAGGGGCGTCCTCGCATCAGGGCCTTGTCATTGAGCTGCGCGTGTGCACGACAAGCCAACGCCACTTCACCGGCTGCTTCTGGTGGGACACCATACATCTTGACGTAGCGCTGCAAATAAAGTGAATACCACCAGGGAGCTGAACGCAAGCCATAGGGTGCGTAATAGTTTTTGACCACATCAAAGAATGCAGCAGAAAAACGGCGACGGTTAGGCCGTGCATCAGGGCGCGGACGAATGGCTGAATATCCGTTCCAGCCTATGGTGATTAACACCACATTGGCCATGCCGGTTGCGATGGCCATGGAGGCATTGATCAAAGCTGCAGTCGGACTCGCCCCGCCCATCTGTGGGCATGCGGTGTAGCGGACATCAGGCACACCCAAATGGGCAGCAATCTCATCCCAGGCCACAAATCCCGGCGGTGGAATGATGCCGTCGACATCCGATGGTTTCAATCCCGCATCTTTGATTGCAGCCATGCTAGCCGACAAGATCATTTGAAGAATGGACTGATCAGTGCCTCGCATGTAATCTGTTTCTCCGACGCCCACAATGGCAGCTTTGCCCGAGATCCCACTGTTACTCATGGTCATCCCCCAGTCTTGGGAAGCAATTCAAACCAAAAATCGGTGATTCGTCCTTTGGGATTTTCAACAAAGCGAACGGTCACTCTAGGTTGGGAGTTGAGGCGCTTCGCTGCGGCCTGGATGTCGCTGAGATCCTCTCCACGTACAACATTGATCAGCGCAGTATCGGCCCCATCTAGCGTCACATAGGCCATGATGATGGGAGGTGCAGGCAAGCCTGGGAAAGCTGTAGTGATGATGGTGAACGTTTCCAGTGTTCCTTGAGGACCTACGCTTTGCCAATCAGTGGTGCGTTCCATGCATGCGTCACAAAACGAGCGAGCTGGAACCAAGAGACGTTTGCAGGATGGGCATCGCGATCCCATGATGCGTCGGTTCTCCTTGAGTTCATTAAAGAAACGGGTGGCCACTTCGCCTGCAAAGTAGGTGTAGTCAAAACCCCAGCGACCCTGGATGGTGATCAGTTCAGTTGAATTCAAGTAATCTCTCCTCCGGTAGTTGGATGACGGCCTAGCACGCACACTGTCGAGAACTGAGTGGCACCGCCTTGGCCTGTGGCCACTGCGCGCTCCACTCCGTCAACCTGGTGCGTCTTCAGTGAACCTCGCACTTGCAATGCACATTCAGCAATACGAACCATCGCAGTGGCGCTCACGGGGTTGGCACCCTGAGGTCCGCCAGAAGGATTGAAAACTGGCAATGTCGGATCTACCAGTTGTTGTTCAACAAAAGCTGGCCCCTCTTCCGACGTACACAATCCAAGAGCAGGGTAGGCCATGGCTTCAGCGCTGGAAAACGCAGAGTAAAGCTCAAAGACCCTGATTTGCTTGCGTGGATTGGTGACGCCAGCTTGCTGGTATGCCTTTTGAGCAGAAAGACGCAGAGACAAGAGATCAACCAGATTGGCGTCCGGCCGATGAATGCGGTCACCCATGGCATAGCAATCTGAGGTTGATGCGTAGCCTTGTATCCATACCGGGTTGCGGCCAGCTGCATGGTCTGAATCGACCAGCACCATCGCACAAGCACCTTCAGACATGGGACAGGCTTCCATGCGATGGATGGGCCAAGCCAAGAGTGGGGATTGCATCACCTCGTCCGAGGTGACTTCGCGCCGGATGTGGGCTAGTGGATTTCGAGCTGCATGCCGGTAATTGCGTGCAGCGATCTCCGCCCAGTGACGGTCTGTGTAGCCATACAAGCGCATCAGCATCGACGCCCGTAATGCCGCCATGGTGATGGTGGTCAGCGGAAAATCTTTTTCATAGATTGGATCAAAGATGGTGTTGAATACCTGCTGCGATGAAGTTGCCTGACCCATGCGCTCCAGGGCAAACACCAGCACGGCTCGTGCTCGACCAGCTCGGATGTAAGAGGCCCCTGCAAAGACTGTCGATGATCCTGTGACACCGCCCGTGTTGATGCGCATGTATGGAATACCGTGTCCCATCATGCCAGTGCGATCCAGTGCAGCCTCGCCTGCCAGCGCATCGGGAGCCACACCAGCCATGACGACATCAATGTCATCCATGGACATCCCAGCGTCATCAAGAGCTTGACGGGCTGCTGTCCAGATCAGCTCCCTAGAGCTCATCTCAGGGTGGCTGCGTCGATAGGTCGTCTGACCCACGCCAACGATTGCAACTGGACTCATGATGCACGCTCCATCACAATCGCGGTATGAGTTTGTGCTGCAACAACTGCCGGGCAGACGGCGAGCGCACGACGAACACCAGGCCGCTGAATTGCGCCAGCTCTTCCTTGTAATTGAAGCGCGGCCTCGACCACGCGGACCAATCCCATAGCTGGATCACAAAAACCTGCTGAGCATCCACCCGAAGGATTGACGTTCGGGTGATTGGCTAGTACAGAGAGACCTTGTCCAGGATCGGCGAGGCCAATGGCTTCCAGCACAATGGCTTCATCCATCAAGGTCAATCCTCCGATTTCAAATAAGTCCAGATCTCGAATACGTAACCCCGCCTCTTTCAAGGCCAGATCACAGGCTTGGCGTGCACTCGGCATGGCAAGTAGGTTGCGGTCACCGATCGCGTAGGGTTCAGAGGCTTGGCCCAGGCCCTTGATCTGTATGGCTCCCCCTTCTGAGGACAAGACCACTGCGGCAACTACATCAGCCCACACAGGCAAATCCTCGGGGGTTAGAGGAAACGAAGCACGGGACATACCTGAAGGTGAATGGACAGCCCGTTCATTGGCTGCAACCGCTGAACGCCGTCTGGCGATGGCACTGGGGTGATGCTCATAAGCGCCACCTGCGTGCAGCCATGACTGGGTTCGCATGGCAGAAACCTGAATCTCGTTCAGGCCCATAGGGCCTTGAATAAACGGATCGAACATGGACATAGATACGGCATTCACGTCATGTTCACTGGCACGCCCCCAAGCAGCGACGATAGACCGTTTAGCCTCGCCTGCTTCGATGCGTGCAATGGCAGCAGCCAGTGCAACAGCACCATCGTCGCTAAAACGGGTTTCGTCGCGCAGATAAGCTCCTGCAGCCGGGGCGGTCACCATGCTGGAGAGAGAGCGCCCGTCCACCAAGTCATGAGCTGCCAACACCACCGACTCAATGCCTTCGAGTCCATGGGGACTGTCATCCAGTGCATGACGAACCGTATCAAAAATCAGCTCTGTAAGGTTTCGAGTTTCATCTCGCCAGCCCATATAAAGCGCTGCCGATTCGATGAAGACTTGAGGTCTTGAATTCGCCAAGCAAAGCTCCAAGTTTGAATGATTGGCACTGAGCTGCACAAAGTCGCAACCAGTGAACTAGTTAGCATGATGCCTACTATATTACGCTTAGTCAACATACTTGTTGACAAGACTTTAGACACTGGTTAACGTAAGGGCATCCTGGTGCGCAAATTCAGTTTTAAGCCGTCTTGGCTTACTGGTGTGTTGCAAATCGGGCTGACGGCCAAGCTGTCTAATGCGCCCGAGCTCGGCATCGGGTATCTATTCCATCAAACTCAGGAGCAGGCCACCTTGACTCAATATCAAGTCCTTGCCAGCGATCTTGAATTTCCTGAAGGCCCCATTGCCATGTCCGATGGCAGTGTCCTTCTCGTCGAGATGCAGCGTCAAACACTCACGCGTGTGAGTCCTGACGGTCAGGTCACGGTGGTTGCGCAACTTGGTGGTGGACCTAACGGTGCGGCAATAGGACCTGATGGCCGATGCTATGTCTGTAACAACGGAGGCTTTACTTTTGCGCGCATCGAAAACAGACTCATACCAGGATTACCACCACCGGATTACGCAGGTGGCTGGATAGAAGCGGTTGACCTAGATACGGGAGAGTCTGAAATCCTCTACCGTGATTGTCAGGGTATCCCCTTGCGAGGACCCAATGATTTGATTTTTGATCAACACGGTGGCATGTGGTTCACCGATAGCGGAAAAATGGTGGGTCGTCAGCGTGACCGTGGCGCTGTGTTTTACGCCAGCACCGATGGAAAGCGGATTCGCCAAGTCATATATCCACTAGAAGGCCCCAACGGAATTGGACTATCACCAGATCAACGTGTGTTGTATGTCTCTGAATCTTGGACAGGTCGAATCTGGGCTTATGACATCATTGCGCCAGGCCAGATAGACCGAAGGGGCGGTTTTATGCCATGGGATCGAGGTCGATTGCATTTCGCCTCCAACATGTATTCCATGTTTGACTCTATGGCAATTGAAGCCAATGGAAACATTTGTCTGGGGGACATCCCACACGGCGGCATCACAGTGGTATCGCCTCAAGGACAGTTAATCGAGCGGCATGCCATGCCAGATGATTTCACCACCAACATCTGCTTTGGTGGAAGCGATCTTCAAATTGCATTCATCACCCTATCTTCTACTGGCGTATTAGCCAAAGTTGCTTGGCCTCGTGCAGGGCTGCGTTTGAATACGATGGGTTAAGAAGTCTGCCAACTGGCAGCATCGCAACACAGACTACGTACGGTGCAAAGCGAGCTAGCCATTGGCTGCTCTAGCCTCATAGCGTGAGGTCGCACTGGTCCAGACTCGTGCGGAAGTCGGATCCAGAACCTCTCCCAGGCGATCCCGAATCATTTCTGGAGTGAGGGCTGCATCTGTAAATCCATCGTTATAGGTCAGGGCGATGCGACAAACCTTGCCACCGGATATGGCCAAAGTCTCTCCATTGATCTCACATTGCTCATGACCCAAATAAAGCGGTCCAGGAGTCACCAGATGGGGCTTCATGAGCTTGTCCAAACTTTCACGCAGAGCTGGATCAAGGGCAGACGCATGAAGCATGCGGGTCGATCCTTGAGGCGCTATGGCATTGACGCGAATGCCGTGTGCTGAAGCTTCCAAAGCAAGGCTGCGGGTGAATGCAAAAACACCTCCTTTGGCAGGCCCATATTCGGTCAGACCTGGTAATCCAAAAATTCCACCACTGATGGTATTGACGATACGTCCATACTGTCGTTTGACCATGTGAGGCCATACAGCCTTGGAAACTAAAAAACTCCCTTTCACGTGAACGGCCAGGTGGCGCTCTAAACCCTCCAGCGTCATCTCTTCAAAGGGCTTCATGTTGAGCACGCCTGCGTTGTTGATCACGGCATCAATTTGGCCAAACGCATTGATCGCTGCATCAATCAGCCCCTGCGCACCCTGTACTGTTGCCACCGACTCATGGTGGGCAATGGCGCGCCCCCCCGACTTTAGGATTTGGGCGACAACTTCTTGCGCAGGTTCACTGTTTGATGGACCAGAGCCATCTAGGGTGGTGCCGACATCATTAACAACCACAGCAGCACCTCTTGACGCAAAAGCCAAGGCATATTCACGTCCCAGGCCGCGTCCTGAACCTGTAATTACCACGACTCGGCCGACATAACTGAGTTCTTCCATGATCAATCCTCAATTGGCCTGCAACACTGCATGCAGGTGATGCCCATCTACATGGCCTAGGCCTCCATGCACAACGGTCAGTGAAATGAATCCGTCCACTATGGCACCGGCATCGGTGTCATCTTGACCGCTTAGCGTGCTGCGCCATTGCCTATGCAGGTTGCGGCTATCGTCGTGATCCAGTTCAATTCGCAAATGAACCGTTTCAGAATCCGTTTGAGTGTTTACATCTTCATCAAGCAAAAGGATCTCAACCAGGCTACGTGTTGCCAGACGCGTATGACGAACCCCTTGAATTTGATCCATAGGCAGGTCCGGCACATTGATATTCAAGGCAGTGTTGGGTTTCATTGCTTCAACCAAGCTGCTCAGATGGCGCTGGCAAAACTGGCTGGCTGAGGCGTATCCAAAGCGAGCGCGCTTTTCAGTGCTCAAAGCAATTGCAGGAACTCCTTTGGATGCAGCCGTTACTGCAGCGCCTAAAGTGCCTGAATGCAACACCAAAGGACCCAGGTTGAGACCTGAATTGGGTCCTGTGACCACCACATCTGGGCAGACCCCAAACCGCCCTTGCAAAGCGGCAAGTACGATGAGAGCAGGTGGTCCATCGACAGCAAAGGTTGGAATGTCATCTGCACCAACCAGCTGCACGCGCGCTACACGGACACGGTGGCCTTCAGCCACGCTGCCTATGGAGGCACCGCAGCCACTGTATCCTTCACTTGGCGCAACAATGCGCACATCATGTCCTGCATCAGCCAATGCGCGTGCCAGGACTGGCAAGGCCGGCGCTTCGATCCCATCGTCATTGGTGATCAATACGTTCAATGCAAAATCTCCTATAGATTCAGTTAGGGTGCATAGGGATGAAGTTTTTGAGGGGACGAACCTGTGCAGGGAAACGCTCCAGTTTGAGTGGCAAATACCAGGAGCGCTCGAAAGCAGTCATTTCAGCTGAAGCAGTGACAATGGCTTTTTCAACCTTTGACAATACTGCGGCATCCTCGATTTCGCCAAGCAGATGTGTCAGTCGACTCATGAGCTCCTGAGTTTGCTCACGCAAAGCCCCAATCGCAGCACCAGGCTGATTCATCAGGGCATCAGCAGACTTACAAAGAACGGTCATCCCATCGGCATGCATATGATTTTTTGGCCCTAATAATTGGCTGCAATCGCGAGCAAGTTTGTTGTAAAAACTCAATTCATATCTTGCACGGGCATACAGGTGTTCAACACGCTCACGGCAGAAAGACAGATAACGTACGGTCATCTTGAGCTCTTGAAAAGCAAGCGGATCATCCTCCGGTATGGCCGGGGCGACGACATCACTCAAGGTTTTCACGAGACCGCGCAAGGCATTGGTGGTGACATCAGACATCAGAGAATCTCCATGAGCATTTCTTGAAGGCGTGCGCTTGCCATCGCCGCTTCGGCTTTGAGTGCCACCATCAGCGCATCCTGATGATTCTTGCCCATTCGAACGACTCTGTAACAACTCCCCAGTGTTGATACCAGAGCTTGATAGCAATTGAGCACCGAATACCATTGCAATCGCACAGGGTCAATGACCAGTCCTGACGTGTTCTGATAGCGCTCATGGAATTCCTGCTCGCTCAAAAGGCCGCATATGTAGTAGCCCTGACCATCATCACGTGGGTCGCCAAACATGGCTTGCGTAATCCAGGCCAAGTCTCGGTGACGATCACCCAGGTGACCACGTTCCCAATCGAGCCACGTGGTGATGCGGGCGCTGGCTTCATCAAATAAAAAGTTTCCACTGCGGTAGTCGCCATGAATCACACTGACTTGATCCAAAACGGGAAGGTTGCGGGATAGCCAGTTAACGGCCACGTCCATCAAAGGGAAATCTTCTCCGCGATCTTCTTCCCATACCCGACGTGCTCGATTCAATTGGAGTTGGGCAGCTTCAGTAGTGCCTGTCGATGGTGACTCCATGGTGGTAAATCCTGCAGAGTCAATTGGGAAAGCATGAATTTTGGCCAGATGCTCCACAAACTGAGGGCCAAGTTTGGCTCGTAGATCGGCTCCAAAGCGGATGCCTAAGCCGCTGACCGCGCCTGAAGCAGTGGTTTTGGGTTTGGTGACCCCGTCCGAAAACGCATAGATCAACGCGGGCTCTGGGAACCAACGTGCCTGCTCATCGACAAAGAATACTTCAGGCACGGGGATGACACCACGAAACGCACGCAATAACTCAGCTTCTCGCAATCGACTTGTGGCATTGTGAGACTCTGCCGGATCCATCCTCACCACCATTCGATCCTGACGCGCCTTCCCAGCCTGTTGCCATTCAATTTCGAAGAGCACCTGTAACTTGGATGCGCCTCCAGCTAGCCAGCGTGGGTGAGTGATGTGAAAGGGGGCGTCTAGGTTGGCTGTGAAAAATGCGTGAATCCATTGCTCCATCTCTGAAAGCCTTGGAACATGGTAGTCCTGGGTCTGACTGGTACGCCGTTCGAGCTTACGAACCAGCAATTCGTTGGTTTCCCGCTCGGTGGGATATTTGAGTTGCATGTGTGCCATGAACTCGCGCGTTGGTGCATCCAGGATGGCGTAATTGGTAGCGGCCATGGATCAGTCTCCTCTCATTGACTGGTCGCAGCGGGGACACCACTGCGATAGCGGCCTAACGCAGACATGCGCTCAGCCAAATAGTCCAGACCGAAGCAGTCTGCACTTTCGCCATAACCTACCCGACCGTTGACCTCATAGCGAAATAGGGTTTGGAATACGGCCTGGCATGGATTGATCGCATATTGTGGATGCCCTGCAATGGCGGTACCTCGCATTTCATGGACTTTGCCCCGCACATCCACTGCGCGGATGTGATTACTAACTGCAATCATGTCAATTCGGGTTGCAGTCAATTCAGCACTCACCAGTCCATAGGTTTGTCCTTCGTCGACAACGTAACCAAATCGCAGCTTGTCGTACGTAACTTGACCATTTTTCAGGTTAAGGTGGAAAACAGTGTGTAGACCATAGTCAGGACCAAAAGCAGCCGCAGTCCAACCCATGGCCCGAATGCCTTCTTCCTTACGTGGTCCCCAACTGTGATCTGCGCCGTCATAGCTATCAATGGCATAGCGCTTGCCACGCAACACCAATTCCCCCTTTACATGTCCTAGTACGTCATAGTGCCCGTTGAGCCACTGATCACCCAGGCCAGAGAATGTCGTATCGCCAAGTAGCGGGTTTTGATTGGGATCATGGCAGTCAAATGGTTCGCCCACTGCGGTGAAGTCAAATTCAAAACTGCAATTACCACCGTTGTGCTCATAGGAGTAATGAAGTTCATAAGGAGGGCGAACAGCTTCCACGCTTAGGCCATTGCGTAAGGTGAATTTTCGAAAAGAAGGAGGGCAAGGCAAGTGCATGTGCGGATCATGGAAGTCCATTTCATAAGGGAAACGTGAAAACCCTTTCTGTATGGTCACGTCCGAAATGACTGCTCCCACGTTGGGCCTTGCCAGCACATAAACATTGCCAAACAACTGTTCCTCCGGGACAGAAAAACTGATGAATCGGGTTTCTGCCCAGTCGTAATCCTTGGGATCACGCGGGTGAAATTCTGCATCCTCTTCCTTGACCATAGACATCTCCGCTGCTAGAAAAATTGAAGGACTTGGGGTCTGGTCAAGTCCTGGCGAATCGGGTTTTCCACTAAGCCGGGCTTGGACCCCAGGTAACACCTTACTCCCGCAACCCCATTTCAGTCAACATAATTGTTGACGAACAGCGCGATGCATCGCATCATTAAGGCATGGACAGCACTCGGGGTCTTTGACGGGGCCAGTTTTTCCAAACAAACGAGGAGGCGGATGGACATGAATCAAATCAGGCTGGAGGGCAAGGTGGCTGTGGTCACCGGGAGCGGTCGAGGCATCGGTCGTAGCGAGGCGATGGTCCTGGCCAAAGAGGGTGCCAAGGTGGTAGTTAGCGATTTTGGTAAGGATGCTCAAGGCAACAGCCTCGCTGGACTTGTGACAGATGAGATTCGTGCAGCTGGCGGGCAAGCAATCGCTGTGACCGAAAACCTCATGACGGCTGAGGGCGCTGAGCGAACCATTGAAGCGGCCAGAGATTCTTTTGGTGGTCTAGACATCATCGTCAACAATGCAGGGCTACGGGGCGGAAACCCTGTTCATAAGCTCACTGAAGAGCAGTGGGACACCGTCCTCGGAAGTCACCTCAAGGCTTCCTTTTTAATGATCAAGTATGGCGTGCCTTTATTGCGCGAACGAGGCGGTGGCGTCATCATCAATACGGGCTCAGAGGCTGGCCTCGGCATGGTGTTCAATTCAGCCTATGCCTCTGCCAAAGAGGGGCTTGCTGGATTGACGCGCTGTGTCGCACGAGAACAAGCCCGCTTCAACATCCGATGCAACCTCATCCGTCCTCGTGCTACAGCGGGGAACACCGGAGGGGGAGACTGGTTTGCCAAGAACTTGGCCGGCATTTGGCGTCCATTTGTTCAGTCGCTTGGGCGTTACTGGATTGGTGAGCGTGGGCATGCAGGCTGGGATCGGCCGGCTCCGCCTGACTCCATTGCAGCCTTCGTGACCTGGTTATGTACGCCTGCAGCGCAGCACATCAACGGCCAAGATTTTTTTGTTGGCGGCGATGAGGTGGCTTTGCTCACACCTCCTCAATTTGTCTCGACTTTGTATCACGAAGGTGGCTGGACGATCGACATGCTCGATCGCATGGCGCCGAACATGACTGCTGGGATGGTTGACGCGTTTCGCGTCCCCAACCCGTTTGACAACGATGACTAAAAGTTCATTCAATTTCGACAAACCAGAAACTGCTTGTTTTCCCTCAACCCTGTTCTTAAGGAGACCGTATCGTGGCAAAACTTAAATCCCTAAGTCTGCGCAAATATGTCGCTATAGCCTTGGCAGTAGCAATGCCGCTGGGCTCCATGGCGTCTGAAGTCAAAGTCGGCTTACTGGGCAACTTGACGGGGCGTGCAGCAGCCTCATTTGGCGTGCCTTTCAAGAACGGCTTTGAAATGGCAATGGCCGATATCGCTCGCGCCGGCGTTCTCAGTCCAACCAAAACCACCATTGTTTTGGATGTGCTTGATACCAATTCAGAGGTCACCAAAGCCGTCACTTCTTTCAATCAATTCGTTCAACGTAAGCTTCCCATCGTCGTGAGTGACTCCCAAAGCCCGATTGGTCAAGCTGTAGCGCCTTTGGCCAATGATTCAAAGATCGCATTCATCAGCGGCGCTGGAAGTCAACTGGAGAACAAAGCGGGCTATGCCTTCCGGCTGGCAGATCTGAAGACCTCAACCAGTGCGGTGGGTAAACACTTGATCTCCAAGGGCGCAAAGCGCATTGGGGCCATTGTGGCCACAGATAACCCGTCATTCCCCACTTTGGCAGCTGCAACGCTCGATGGCCTGGGTGTGAGCTATGTATCCACCCAAAACGTCACTACCAAAGACTCCAACTTCTCTGCAGTCATTACCAACCTCAAGAGTGCCAACATTGATGCACTGGTGCTTTCGGTTCTTCCCGAGCAAGCAGGCAACATCATTCAGCAAATGAATGCTGTGGGGATGCAAAACGTCATGCTTGCAGGTACTTTGGCCACCAGCCCACAAACTTTCACAATTGCCGGAAAGGCAGCAACCAGCATGGTCTTCCCGCAGGCCTGGGCACCAGGCGGAGGGCGCTCGGCTGCATTTGAGGCAGCCTACAAGCAAAAATTCAACTCTGTACCTACAGCCTATAGCGGAGTGGGATATCAAGTGGCTTGGCTCATTGCAGCTTCTGCGCTTGAGGTTGAGAAGGCAGGCAAGCCCATTACAGGTGAAAACCTCAAGGCGGCCATTCCGGCTGCATCCACTGGCGACCTCATCAAAAAATACGGGATCATGGAATTGGCCTTGACCCCAAGCGGGGATGCCATCTCACCAGGAACGATCTCACGCTTTGCTGATAATGGTGACATCGTCGGCGTGGGCAACTGAACCACTGCAGAGGGAGAACCAGCAATGGAGTTTTGGGCTCAACAAACACTCAACGGTCTTGTATTGGGCAGTGTGTACGGTTTGTATGGCCTTGGCTTCGGGCTGGTTCTGGCGAACCTCAAAATTTTCCATGTTGCTCATGCGGGCGTGTTTACCTGGGGTGCAGTCCTGGCCTGGTATTTGACAGCGCGCGTGGGGCTCCCGTTGTGGGTAGCGTTGCCGATGGCTGCTGTCTTGGCCGGTTTCATCAACGTGCTGGCTTACTTCATACTGGTTCGCCATCTTCTTAAGCGACGAAATACCCAATTGGCAGCGTTCATTTCAAGCCTGGGCGGATTGATGGTGCTTGATGAACTGGCCTCTAAAGCCATGGGTGGCATGGTGGAGCGCATTCCCCGCGATGCGTATCCAGTTCAGACCTTGCAGTTTGGGTCTTTGCAATTCAACACGCTGGACGTCACCATCGTCGTGCTGACGGCCGCATTGATGGTACTTTTGGCTTGGTTGGTTCATCGCACTCAATGGGGGCGTGAGGCTAGGGCCGTTGCCTTCAATCGAGACGTTGCAGCTTTGCTAGGCACCAACGTCGACAAGGTCAGCGTTGGTGTGTTTTTCTTGTCCGGCGTCTTGGGCGCAGTGGCAGCGGTTTTGGTTGCCATGGCATTCAACGTCATCAGCTCTAACCTGGGTGATACCTACCTTGTGATTGCGATTGCCGCTATGGTGGTGGGCGGTTTTGGAAGTGTGATGGGGGTGGCGATAGGCGGATTGATCATTGGATTAGCTTCTACATATGCAGTGGCTTACATTGAGACGTCCTATCGAGATTTGGTGGTTTTCCTCTTTCTACTCTTTTTTCTTGTTGTTCGTCCAAGTGGATTGTTCAAAACCTCGAATGATCTGGAGCGTGTTTGATCGAATGAATATTCAACAATGGAATTAAGCGCACAAATTCTAGAAATCTTTGGCGTCTACGCATTTGCGGCTCGCAGTGCCTTGGTGCTTAGTCTTGTGGCAATGGCCATTTACGTGCTGCTCAATGCGGGAATTTTTGCTTTACCTCATATGGGCTTATTGGCCGTCGGAGCCTACACCGCAACCATCCTCTCGCTGGATGCCCACGTGTCCTTCGCATTGGCTGTTTTGGGCGGTGCAATGGCTGGTATGTTCTTTGGCTTGCTATTGGCAGCTTTGCTGGGACGACTTAACGGCATTTATCTTGCGATTGCCACGCTTGCGTTCAGTGAAGCGATCAGTGCGGCAGTGCTCAACATCCCACTGACCGGCGCAGCACAAGGACGAGTGGGCATTCCGCGTTCGTCCTCAGACCTGGCTATTGTTGGATCCGTTGTTCTGGCCATGGCTTTGCTCCTGGCTGTACGGCGTTCTCGGTTGGGTTTATCTATCGTTGCGATGAGAGAGGATGCTTTGATGGCACGTCATCAGGGCATTGATGTTTTTGCCTATCGCATCGGGCTCATGGCTTTGGCTGGCCTTTTGTGTGGTTTGGCTGGCGCGCTGAACGTTCACGTGACAGGTTTTGTTGAGCCAGGGTTTTTCAATTTCGGATTGCTGGCGCATATGCTGGCAACGGTGGTGGTGGGCGGCATGATCTACGTAGGTGGTGCTTTGCTGGGCACCATCGTGATGTCCACGCTGTCACAGTTGGTCACAGTTGTTGGTGAATATCAGGGTATTGTCAACGGCTTGATCATCATGACGGTGGTGGCTTTTGCCCCCTATGGGCTGATTGGTGTAGTGAGCGATGTGATTCGACGTCGACATGTCTTTGATGGGTCATCGACACCCAATGAATCCGATGCTTCTTTTCTGGGAGCACCTGCCGCCAATGATGAGACGTCTTTAAAGACGCACGACAGAAAGTACAGGCAGTCGCTTTCTGCACATGGGGGCGAGCCAGTCATTGAGCTCACCAACATCTCCATGAGCTTTGGTGGCATTCATGCGCTCCAAGGTGTTTCTCTCACCTGTTCCAGTGGCGAGCTATTGGGTGTGATTGGTCCTAATGGCTCTGGTAAGACCACCTTGCTCAATGTCATCTCTGGCGCATATGACCCCACGGGTGGTTCTGGCGTTTTGAATGGTCGCCCCATGAAAGACCTATTTGGAAGTCCTCACCGCATGGCACGCGCAGGCATCTCGCGCACCTTTCAAACCATACGACTGGTCGATGATTTGAGTGTCCGCGACAACATTGCCATCGGCCTTCACTCCATGGATGAAGGTGTGCCGGTCCCAGCAATACCGGCAATGTCCAGGCGGGACAATGAGGTAGAGCGACTTCTACATGAGCATGGCATCGCGCATTTGGCTGATGTTTCTGCTGGTGAACTTTCTTATGGTCTGCGACGTCGAGTTGAAATTGCACGCGCAGTTGCAAGTAGCCCTAAGCTTTTGTTGCTGGACGAACCGACTGCCGGTATGGATCCTCAGGAGCGCGCTGATGTTTTTGCGCGAATCGCAGCCCTTCTATTCAAGGGCATGGGAATCATTGTGGTTGAACATGACGTTGCCATGATGAGTCAGTACTGTGACCGTCTGGTTGTGTTGGATTTTGGTCTTGTGATTGCATCAGGAGATCCTGACGGTGTTTTGCGAGAGGAAGCTGTCATCAGCGCCTACGTGGGCGGGCAGGGGGTGAGTCAGTGATGAGTGCGAATCAAAATCCCACCTTGATGATTGACCAGCTATCAGTGTCTTACGGTCATGTGAAGGCAGTCAGTCAGTTCAGTTTGTCTGTTCAAGCAGGGGAGGTGGTCGCATTACTCGGTCCAAATGGGGCAGGAAAAACGACAACCTTGCGTGCGCTCAGTGGTCTTTTGCCGATACAGCAAGGGCGGGTGACGCTCAACGGGGTTCAGATCAGTGGTCGCAGACCTGATCAAATTGCCCGCGCTGGCTTGTTACAGGTCCCTGAGGGCCGGCAGGTGGTGGCGCCGTTGACCGTGTTGGAGAACCTGCAATTGGCGGGACTCGCATCCCGGCGTTGTCCTGCGCATGAGCTCAATAAAGAGATAGATCGAATATTTTCCCTTTTCCCCAACATTGCCCGTCGGCGTGATGTTGCCAGTGGTTTGTTGAGCGGCGGAGAGCAGCAAATGCTGGCCATTGGTCGCGCGTTGATTGCTCGTCCCGTGGCTTTACTATTGGATGAGCCAAGCATGGGGCTATCTCCACTTTTGACCGAGGTCATCTATGAATTTTTCGGTCGTCGAGCTGAATTTTTTGGCGGTGTGGCGGTCATATTGGCAGAACAAAGCCGAATTGCACTCACCGTTGCCGATCGTGTTTGTGTATTGTCTAAAGGCCGCGTGGTTTTCACTGGCTTGGCCAGTGAGGTGAGTCAAAGTCTCATGGTTCATGCTTATCTTGGTGTGGAGTCCAATGGCACCACATGACCAGTGATGGTGAATCGCATCGCCTCATTGCGCTGTTCGAGGAATCAGGCTCATGAGGTTGCGGGTGAAGCCGCCATCCACCACCAAGTCTGCGCCATTGACATAGGCACTGCGATCGCTGGCGAGGTAAACCACGGCATCGGCCATGTCCTGCGCTTGTCCAATGCGCCTGAGGGGAATCGTGCTGCTGCGCAGGGCCTCTTCACCCGGTCGGCTGTAAGCGGCCTGGGTCATCTGGGTCCAGGTCATGCCAGGGCAAAGGGTGTTGCTTCGCACACCAGATGGACCCCATTCAATCGACAGTTGGCGCGAGAGCAGCAACACACCCGCTTTGGCAATGGCATAGGCGCCCGAATGCGGCGTGGCATGTTCGGCCACCATGGATGCCACATGAACAACGGCACCGCTTTGCTTGGCCAACATGTGGCGCCCAAATGCCTGAGCGCATAAGAAGTAGCCCGTGAGGTTGACCTCCAGCACGCGCGTCCATTCCTGGGCACTCAAGTCGGCCAGGCTGCCCGCTTTGAGAATGCCCGCTGAATTCACCAACACATCGGTGGGACCCAGTGCACGTTCTACTTGGTGTGCAGCGTCGGCAACGGCTGCTGCATCACTGGTGTCGCAGCTCAACGCGATGGCGTCAACGCCCAGGGCAAGGGCTTGAGCCAATGCGGATTGGGCTTGCTCGCTGTGGTGGTCCCGGCTGATCAAGGCAAGCTTGGTACCTAAGCCCGCTAGGGCCATGGCGCTGGCTCGACCAATGCCACTTGAGCCACCGGTCACCACGGCCACCTTGCCTTCCAAACCCATGTAGTCCTTCAACGCATCCTTGTTCATCACTTCATCCCAAAGCCGGGATTCACCCCCGGCGTGGGTTTCATCGTAAAGCGGGATCAGGCGTGACGGGGACAACTGGGTGACACTGTCCCCAATCCATCAGTGACTCAACGGCAATCGCGTCGGCTGATGTCGATGCGTCCAATGAACTTGCCCTGAGGATCGGTATAGGCGTATTGGATGTTGATGACCTTGAGCATGGGCAGGAGCTGGGGGTCGCTACACCAGGTGGAAATCATGTTGGGTTTGATCAGCCCGAGGTTGACCTGATCACCAGTCACACTCAGTTGCATGCGGTATTGCAAGACAACCGCATTCGAGTCTTGAAAGCAGATGGCACTTTTGAGGGTGGTGATGCGGTCGATGACTTGCGGTGCAGACTGATTGATTTGAGCGGCTTCCCCATTGCATTCCTGCAAAAGGGTGGCTGCGTGTGCGCTGTTGACGGAAATGAACAAAAGGGCGGCGAGTCGAAACACCCAAGATTGCAAAACGGACATGATTTCCCCTGAATGAATTGTCGTCACCCAATATACCCCCATTTGATCAGCGTCTGGACTGACGGAAATCAGTCCGTGCAGGGCAAGCACCATGTCAACGACAGGCTGGTGACAGCCAAGGAAATGAATGAAAAAGAGTGATCAGGCGTCGACAAACACGCGCGCCTTGCGCGGGGTCACAACCAGCATGTCACCTTCAGCAAAACCATCTTGACGGAATTGGGTGGCGGTGAGTTGCGCTTCGATCACCGCGTCTCGACCAAAGCCCTGGTCTTCCTGAGCTTGCAACTCCAGCCTGGCAATGGGGCCAACCACCACCGCGCGGGTCAACCGGGCCACGATGCCCCCTTTGTGTCCTGCCGTATACCGCTCCACGAGCAAGTCATGGGGGCGCACATAGGCAAAGGCTTTGGCATCGTGTGCGTCGCCATGCTCGGGCAGATCCAGGCGAACGGCGTGATGGTCACTGCCAATGAGCATTTCACCTTCGTGGGCTCGGCCATGAAAGAGGTTCACATCGCCCAAAAAGCCGTACACAAAGGGGCTCGCAGGGTGGTCCCAGACCTCCTGGGGTGATCCGATTTGCTCGATGTTGCCTTTGTTCATGAGCACCACACGGTCTGCCACTTCCAGGGCTTCTTCCTGATCGTGCGTCACAAAGATGCTGGTCACATTCAACTCATCGTGCAGTCGGCGCAGCCAACGCCGCAGCTCTTTGCGGACCTTGGCATCCAGTGCACCAAACGGCTCATCGAGCAGCAGGACTTTGGGCTCCACAGCCAGGGCTCGGGCTAAGGCAATGCGCTGACGCTGGCCGCCCGAGAGCTGGGACGGATAACGATCGGCCAGCCAGTCGAGTTGCACCAGCCCCAGCAATTCATGCACCTTGCGCTGGATCTCTGCCTCAGACGGGCGTGTGCTGCGCGGGCGCACGCGCAAGCCAAAAGCCACGTTCTCAAACACGGTCATGTGACGGAACAGGGCATAGTGCTGAAACACAAACCCGACATGGCGTTCCCGGACATGGACGTGGGTGGTGTCTTCGCCACTGAAGGAAATGCTGCCCGCATCGGCGGTTTCCAAGCCGGCAATGATGCGCAGCAAGGTGGTTTTGCCGCAGCCAGAAGGTCCGAGCAATGCCACCAGTTCACCAGACTCAATGTCCAGGCTCACATCGTTGAGGGCAATGAAGTCGCCAAATGATTTGTGAATGTTTCGAATCTCTATGCTCATGATCTTGCTCAGCGATGGGGGTTTTCAGGGGGCGTGTTGGCGGCAGCCTTGAGTTCGCGCTCATGCTGCCACTCCACCACCGACTTGATGACCAGGGTGACCAGCGCGAGCAGGGCCAGCAGGGATGCCACCGCAAAGGCCGCGACCGATTGATATTCGTTGTACAAAATTTCGACGTGCAAGGGCATGGTGTTGGTTTGCCCTCGAATGTGGCCAGAAACCACCGACACTGCTCCAAATTCGCCCATGGCGCGCGCGTTGCACAGGATCACGCCATAAATCAGTCCCCACTTGATGTTGGGCAGGGTGACGCGCCAGAAGGTTTGCCAGCCATTGGCGCCCAGCACAATGGCGGCTTGTTCTTCTTCGGTGCCTTGTGCCTGCATGAGCGGGATCAACTCGCGTGCAATGAAGGGGAAAGTCACAAAGATGGTGGCCAGCACAATGCCAGGCACAGCAAAAATGATCTTGATGTTGTGTTCGTTCAGCCAGGGACCAAACCAGCCGTGAGCGCCAAAGACCAGCACATAGATCAGACCGGCCACCACGGGGGATACCGAAAACGGCAAATCGACGAGCGTGGTGAGAAAGGCCTTGCCCCTGAATTCGTATTTGGCAATGGCCCAGGATGCAGCGACCCCAAACACCAGGTTCAAGGGCACGGCGATGGCTGCGGTGATCAGGGTCAGGCCAATCGCTGACCAGGTATCGGGTTCGCGAAAGGCATCGAAATAGGCCAGAAAACCCTTTCTCAGCGCCTCGGCAAAGACCGTCGCCAAAGGCAGGATCAGGAACAAAAACATGAAGCTCAGTGCCACGGCCAGCAAGGTGTATCGCACCCAGGCCGGCTCGGTGGTGGCAATGGGCGTTGGCCCGGTCTTTTTGCCCAAGGTGGACACGGCGCCGCTCATGATTGCGCCCCCGTTTGACGGCGCTGCCAGGCCTGGAGTGCGTTGATGATCAGCAGCAACACAAACGAGAACATCAGCATCACCATGGCCACCGCAGTGGCACCGGCATAGTCATATTGTTCGAGCTTGCCAATGATGATGAGGGGCGTGATCTCGGAAATCATGGGCATATTGCCCGCAATGAAGATCACCGAACCGTATTCCCCGACAGCACGCGCAAAGGCCATGGCAAAGCCGGTGAGCAGCGCTGGCGCAATCGAAGGAAAAATGACGCGGCTGAAGGTTTGCCAGCGTGTCGCACCCAAGCAGGTGGCCGCTTCTTCCAGCTCCTTTTCGGTGTCTTCCAGAACGGGTTGCACGGTGCGCACCACAAAGGGCAAGCCAATGAAGATCAAGGCAATCACCACGCCGTTGGGGTTGAACGCCAATTGAATGCCCAGGGGTTCGAGGTATTGGCCAATCCAGCCATTGCCCGCCAACAAGGCGGTGAGTGAAATGCCCGCCACAGCGGTGGGCAAAGCGAAAGGCAAATCGACCAGGGCATCGAGCACTTTTTTGCCAAAAAACTGGTAGCGCACCAACACCCAGGCCACCAGCAAGCCAAAGACCACATTGACGAGTGCGGCGGCAAATGCCGCACCAAAGGTGAGTCGGTACGACGCCAAGACGCGAGGTGCCGTGACCGCTGTCCAGAATTGATCCCAGCTCAAGGAGAGCGTCTTGATCAGCAAGGCCGACAGCGGGATCAGCACAATCAGACTCAGGTAGAGCACCGTGTAGCCCATGGTGAGGTGAAAGCCTGGCAATACACGGCTTGATTTGCGGCGACGAGACGACGCCGCAATGGTGGCGATGGACATGGCGGACTCGGCTTACTTGACGGTGTAGATCTTGTCGAACTGACCGCCATCGTTGAAGTGCACCTTCTGAGCCTGCTCAAACGATCCAAAGACTTCCTGGACGGTGAAGAGTTGAATGGGCTTGAAGGTGGTGCTGTATTTTTTGAGCACCGCCTGATTGCGGGGGCGCAGCGCATGCTTGGCGGCGATCTCCTGCGCCTCATCCGAATACAGGTATTCCAGGTAGGCTTTGGCCAGGTCGGCAGTGCCTTTTTTGCCCACCGAGCGTTCAACCACGGCCACAGGGTTTTCGGCCACGATGCTGATCGAAGGGTGAACGGCATCCACTTTGCCCGTGCCAAATTCACGATCCACCGATACCACTTCTGACTCGAAGGTCACCAGCACATCGCCAATGTTGCGTTGCAGAAAAATGGTGGTTGCATCCCGTCCACCTTTGGCCAGGACGGGGACGTTTTTATAAATCTTGCTCACGAACTCAAAAGCCTGAGCGTCGCTCGCGCCTTTTTTCTTGGCATAACCCCAGGCCGCCAGATAGGCCATGCGCCCGTTGCCGCCAGTTTTTGGGTTGACCACCACCACCTGGATGCCAGGTCGGGTCAAGTCGTCCCAGTCTTTGATGTTCTTGGGATTGCCATTGCGGGTGAGGAACAGCATGGTGGAGGTTGTGGGCGAAGCATTGTGTGCAAACCGCTTTGACCAGTCCTTGGCGACCACGCCTGTGCCCGCCAGAAAGTCCACATCGGTGGTGGTGTTCATGGTGACCACGTCGGCGTCCAGCCCGTCATTGACAGCGCGAGCTTGGGCACTTGAGCCACCGTGAGCTTGGTCGATCTTCACGTCCTTGCCGGTGGATTTCTTATAGTGCGCCACAAAGGCTGCGTTGTAGTCTTTGTAGAACTCGCGGGCAACGTCATACGACGCATTGAGCAAAGTCTGGGCTTGTGCGGTCCAAGCGCTCGACAACAACAGCGCAGCCAGCGCCTTGCGGGTGAATGTGTTCATGTGGATGCCATTTCTGTTTCAGGGTGAGACTCAACCACCATGGGTGATCAGCTCAAAAAAACGATATGGCCGCGATTGTGTAAGCCAGTCCTTCCATCGCAAACGACTTTATTCTTGTTTGCTAATAACGAAAACAGTGAAGGCCGGGGTCATGTTCGCTCCACCCGCTGGGTGGGCATGAGAAAGCCGTGACGCTGAAGGGCTTGACCCGGACTCAAGGTCATTGCCCCAGCAGGGTCACGGCCGATGCACACCCACTCAGACGATTTGAGCGGCTTCTTCAAACGCCAAGCGAGGGGCGCGGGGGTATATGCCAGCCGGATCGGCCACGCCAATGTTCAGAAGAAAGTTGACCTTGAAGCGGCCATCCGCAAAGAAAGCCTCGTTCACCGCTTGGGGGTTGAAGCCGGACATCGCGCCGCTGTCCAGACCCAAGGCGCGCGCGGCCAGGATCAGGTAGGCGCCCTGCAAGCTGCTGTTGCGAAAGGCCGCAGGTTCGACCATGCCGGGGTTGGCATCGAACACGGCTTTTGCATCGTAGCCAGGGAACTGGGTGGGCAGATGCTCGGCGAAGCGGGTGTCATAGGCCACGATGACCGTCACCGCCGCACTTTGCACCTGGGGCACGTTGCCGGGCGAGAGCGCAGGAATGAGTTTGGCCTTGGCTTGTTCGCTTTTCACAAAGACATAACGGGCAGGCTGTGCATTGAAGGCCGTTGGTCCCCACTTGAGCAGGTCATACAGCTGATGAATGGTGTCATCGGACACAGCTTGGGGTTTGAAGGCATGAACGGTGCGTGCCTGACGAAAGAGTTGATCGAGGACAGCGTCGCTGAGCGCATGGAGAGACATGGAGCATTCCTTTAAACAGGGGATCAATGGGGCAAGCCAGAACTTGGTTTTTGCCAAGGCCAGGACTATAGCTGGCCTGGTGGGCGCTTCACTTCTTGGTGTAGATCTGGTCAAAGTTCGCCCCATCGGCGAAATGATCTTTCTTGGCCTTGGCCCAGCCACCCAATGCCTGGTCTACCGTGAACAGGTTGAGCTTGGGGAATTGCTTGGCATATTTGGCCTGCGCTTTGGCTGAGATGGGACGATAGAAGTGTTTGCCAGCAATGTCTTGCCCTTCGTCGCTGTAGAGGTATTCAAGATAGGCCTGTGCAACCGCACGCGTGCCCTTCTTGTCCACGTTTTTGTCCACGATGGTCACGGCTGGCTCCGCCAGCACCGACAAGGACGGAATGACCACATCAAACTTGGCGCCAAACTCTTTCTCCAACAGGTAGGCCTCGTTTTCCCAGCTGATGAACACATCGCCCTGGGCGCGTTGAGCAAAGGTGATTGAGGAGCCCCGCGCGCCCGTGTCCAGCACGGGCACGTTGTCATAGAGTTTTTCACAAATCCCAGTCCTTGATGCCTTTGGGGTTGCCTTCGCGCACCACCAGCACAATGGTGGAGGTATAGGGCGAGCTGTTGTGGGGCAGGCGCTTTTGCCAATCCTTGGGGATCAATTGGCCGTTGGCATGCAAAGCATCGGTGTCACCCGCCAGCGTCAAGGTTGCCACGTCGGCATCCAGACCATCGATGATGGAGCGGGTCTGCTTGCCCGATCCGCCGTGCGACTGCTTGACGATCACATCCTGACCGGTCTTGGCTTTCCAGTGTTTGGCAAACGCTTGGTTGAACTCGACATAGAGCTCGCGGGTGGGGTCATAAGAGACGTTGAGCAGGTTCACCTGCGCCTGGCTGGCCAGAGAGAAGAGGCTCAACAATGCGATGGCCAAGTGGCCAAAGGTGCGTGATTTCAGGGGCATGAGTGACTCCAAAGGTGAATGTCGCTTTGACAATGCCGCCGATTCTGAGTGCGCACCTCGGGATCACAAACGACTCTTTTTTTCTTTTCTTATTTGAATTTCATCCATACAAGACGACATCACGGTCAAGCGCCATGGTGACCCCGAGAGGGTAGATCAGGCGCATCGTCCTCTGCACAGACCTGGCTCAGTCAGGCGTTCATTTCACGATTTCCATTGTGGTCACCACATACACACCGCCCGATTGCTCTGCCCGGAACTTCACCTTGTCGCCCACTTTGAGTGAGTTCAATGCACTGGGATCTTTGACCTGGAACACCATGGTCATGCTGGGCATGTCCAGGTTTTTGATCTCACCGTGCTTGAGCGTGATCTTGCCCGTGGCCTTGTCGATGCGGCGCACTTCGCCATCGGCCATGTCATTGGTATTGGCGCTGGCGTTGGCACTGGCGTCGACCACGTCGATCACGCCCACCATCCCAGCCTGGTAGTGACCGGCCATCAGGCAGGCAAATTCGAATTGCCCTGCGCGATTGAAGGTCCAGATCAGGTCGGCTGATTGACCGGGGGGCACATGAGCCATGTAGGGTGCATCGTGCTGCATGTTGGGGAACTTCACCATCAATTCGGCGTGTTGGGCGTTCTCGGCCTGGGTGCCTATGACGAACTCATGCATGGCCTTGCCCTTGTTGTGGACTCGAATCCTGAGCGTCTCACCCAGTTTCACCGTGAGGCGATGGGGTGTGAAGCGCATGTTGTCATCCATGCTGAAGGAGACAGTCCGTTGGACGGCCTTGGCTTGGCCGGCCACTCCCCAAGCCATTTGTTCTGGCTTTGTGTTGTGGCTGGCATGCGAGTGCGCCGCTGGGTCATGCGCCAAAGCCATGGGTTGAAAGCCCAGACTCAGCAAGAGCGCCACAGCCGCCATGACAGGGCAGAGGCAGCGGGTCAGTGTGTGTCGAGGTGAAGAGGAGGTGTGCATGGTGTGTCCTGTTGCATCAAAGAGAGGGTTGGCGGAGTGAGAGCTTCAATGGCCTTGATGACCACCGTGACCGGCGTTGGGCTTGCGCACCTTGACCTCGATGTCGCCGCCCGATGGGGGCGTGCCCGGCTTGGCATTGGCCGCAGCGGGCTTGGCGCGGGCGGGGTCGGGCAACTGGCCGGTGAATTCATAGGCCTGGCTGCCAGGCGGGTGAACATACCAGCCGGGATCGCTGTAATCCCCCCGCTTTTGGTCTTTTCTCACCTTGAGCACACTGAACATGCCCCCCATGCCCACGGCGCCAAACGGTCCTTGACCCGTCATCATGGAAGCCGTGTTATCGGGCAGGGGCATCTCCATCTCGGTCATGTCCTTCATGCCGCGCTCGCCCATCACCATGTAATCGGGGATGAGGTTGGTGATCTTTTTGACCACATCGGAATGGTCCACCCCAATCATGGTGGGCACGTTGTGACCCATGGCATTCATGGTGTGATGGCTTTTGTGGCAATGAAAAGCCCAGTCGCCAGGTTCGTCGGCCAAAAAATCCAGTTGACGCATCTGCCCCACGGCCACATCCGCCGTGACCTCGAATTGCCGCGCAGCCTTGGGCGTTGGACCACCGTCTGTGCCCGTGATTTGAAACTCATGGCCATGCAAATGGATGGGATGGTTGGTCATGGTGAGGTTGCCCACACGGATGCGAACCTTGTCCCCGAGTCGCACCACCAGGGGGTCAATGCCAGGAAAGATGCGGCTGTTCCAACTCCACAGGTTGAAGTCCAACATGGTCATGATTTTGGGGGTGGCGCTGCCCGGCTCGATGTCGTAGGCGTTGAGCAAAAAGCAAAAGTCACGGTCCACCTCGTCAATCAGCGCATGCTTGCCTTTGGGGTGGGTGATCCACAAGCCCATCATGCCCATGGCCATTTGCACCATTTCATCGGCATGGGGGTGGTACATGAAGGTGCCCGGGCGGCGCGCCTCGAATTCATACACATAGGTCTTGCCGGGCGGGATACCGGGTTGGGTGAGGCCGGTCACGCCATCCATGCCGTTGGGCAAGCGCTGACCGTGCCAGTGCACCGTGGTCAACTCGCCCAGGCGGTTGGTCACAAAGATGCGAACCCTGTCCCCCTCGACCACCTCGATGGTGGGACCTGGACTTTGGCCGTTGTAGCCCCACAGGTGTGCCTTGAAGCCGGGTGCCATTTCACGCACGACCGGCTCGGCAACCAGGTGAAATTCCTTGACCCCGCGGTTCATGCGCCAAGGCAAAGTCCACCCATTGAGGGTGACCACCGGGTTGTAGGGGCGTCCTGTGTTGGGCACCAAGGGCGCCTGGGTGTCGGGCTTGGTCTGAAAGACGGGTTCGGGCAAGGCCGCCATGGCCACCCTGCTCACGGTGCTGGCGGTCACTGCGGCGGCAATGATGCCGGAGCCGCCAATGAAATGTCTTCTTGAAAACATGGTGTGCTTGTCCTTTGTGATCAATGACCCGCGCCCGCCGCATCGGGGGTGCTGGTGGAGCTTGCGGTAGAAGAGGTGAGGCTGCCGAGGTGGCTCAGACTGGGTTTGCCCACCATGGCCAAATCCAGGTCGGCCTGCGCCTGCCAGAAGTCGCGCAAGGCATCGATTGCGGCGTTCACGCTGGCAATTTGTGAACGGGCATCGGCCAGCAATTCAAAAACGCCAATCAGCATGCCGTTGTAGCGGAGCAGGTTTTCTTCCGAAATGCGGGACTTGATCGGCACGATCTCGTCACGCTGGTGCTTGGCAATGTCCCAGGCGTATCGGTAGGCCACATAGGCCTCGCGCACTTCAGAGCGGGCCTGAATGGCGGTCTGTGCAGCCCGGTGCAGCGACTGCATGTAGAGGGACTCGGCGCGGGCCACACGCGCCTGACCCCAATCAAACAAGGGCAGCTCCACCGTGACCTCCCAACCCCGTTGGGTGGGGGCATCGTTGGCGGTGTTGTTGACCAGTCCCCACTCGAGCACGTTGATGAATCGGGTGGTTCGCGTGAGCCCCAGCTGATGAGCGGTGGCCTGTGCCCCCGCACGCGCTGCCCGCACATCCAGCCGCTCGGTCATGGCTTGACGCTCCAGGTCAGGCCATGCCTTGGGCTGGCTGGGCAGGTCGGGCAGGCGCTGGGGCAACTGGAACGACAGCTGATCGCCCCACAGACCCAGCAGACGGACCAGCCGTTCGCGCGAGGCATGCTGCTGTTGTTCGGCGCGTGCGAGCTTGAGGGCTGCATCGGCATGAAAGCTTTTTTCCCTGGCATATTGCAAGGCATTGAAGTTGCCCACCTGCGCCATGCGCCGGGCGAGCTCGGCGCTGGCCTCGGCTGCTTGCATGACCTGGCGACCATAGCGCACCGACTCCTGCGCTGCGACGGCTTGCACCCAGGCCTTGCGAACGTTGGCGCTGAGCTCCAGCACCTGCATCGCCACCAGGGCTTGCGTGTGCTCCAGCCGCCGTGCCTGGTCCCGCTGGGACAAGGGCAAGGTCAGCAAGCGCAACAGGTTGAAATGAAAGCTTCGCTCCAGCTCCACTTCATTGCCCCGCGTCTTTTGGGCAAAGCCAAAGCCCGGATTGGGCAGTCGGCTGGCCTGCAAGAGTTGGGCTTCGCTGATGCCCAGCTCGGCATAGGCAGCTTGCAGCCCCTGGTTGTTGAGCAAGGCGACTTGAATCGCTTCGTCCATGCCCAAAGGTTCAGACAACAGGGACTTCAAGCGCTGAGTCACTCGCTCCTGCTCCTGGGGTGTTCGGCTCCAACTGATCTCGGTCTTGTCAGGCAGGTGCTTGGCCGTGAGTTGTTGAACGGCTGAAAGCGTTCCCTGCGGCAAAGCTGGGGCATCGGGTTGTTGCCGCGCAACCGAGGATGCGGCGGGCGTGGCGGGCAAAGCTGTTGCGGGCGGCGTTGCATCCTTTGCCTCTTTGGCATAGTTTCGCCAACCGCCCAGTTGGTTGACCCTTTGATTGGCATCCATCCATGGGACGCGCTCTTCATCGCGCCAGCGCTTGTACTGATCCAGGGCAGACGAAGCAGGCAAATCAGGCACGGGCGCTTGGGCATCCAGGGGCGCGGCCAGTTGGGCTGTGGGTTTGGCGTCGCCCTTGCCTTGTGCTTGGGCATGTGCTTGCGCCCCGCTCAAGGCAATGGCCAGAGCACCCAGGATCAGGCCGTGGCGAACAACAAAAGGGAAGACCATGAGGACCTCACGAAATTCGAATGACGTGTGCGCAGGCGTGCACTGTGCGCGCCTGCGGGCAACCCAGCCAGGCTGGGGATCAAGCGACGCAGACTGAGGGGGTTGAGCCAGGGCTTGCGCCTCAGGTAGTGCAAAGTGCATGGGCAAGGCCAGCACCAAGCAGCACATGGCGCAGGCGCTGCAACTTGCGGCATGGGGGGCTTTTGCATCCGTGCTGGCCAAGGGCATGTCATGCGTGGGAGTCTGCACGTGATCGTGCTCATGTGCCGCTGCATGTTCATGGACATGGGCATGAGCCTTTGATGCAGCAAGGTGGGCAGTGGCTTGGTGTGCAGCCAGGACCAGCTGCATGCCCTGGTGGTGGCTTTCGCAGCCCAGCATCAAGGTGGCGCTCATGCCCTGTACAGGGAGCGCGAGGGCCAACGCCCAAATCCAACAGGCTCGAACAACACAGTTCATTTTTTCAGCTTAGCACAGGCCACCCTTAAGGCCTTGTGTGCCAGGCCACCCATGGGTTGATGCTAGGATTTCCTGCACCCATTCATTGATTGATTCCATGGCCAAGTGCTCCACCGCACCTTCACGTCGAAGGGTCTTGAAAGCCAGCTTGGTCGCGGCCTGGGTGGCGGCTGCGCCTGGTTTTGCACAACCTTCGCCCGGCATCACCGTAGCGGCAGCGTCCGACCTCAAGTTTGCGCTCGAAGAACTCGCTGGCCTTTATGAAAAGCAGACCGGTCAGCGGCTCAAGCTGGTCTTTGGGTCATCGGGGCTGTTGTATACCCAGTTGCTGCAGGCTGCCCCATTTCATGTGTTCATGTCAGCCGACGAGTCCTTTGTCCTGCGGCTGGCGCAAACGGGCAAAACACTGGATCAGGGCAAGGTCTATGCCCATGGCCGGCTCGCCCTCATCGCGCCCAAAGGGGCAGTCGTTCAGGTTGATGAGGCGTTCAAGGGGGTGCGACTGGCTTTGCAGCAAGGCCGCATCAAGCGGTTTGCGATTGCCAACCCAGAACATGCGCCCTATGGTCAGCGTTCTGTCGAGGCCTTGAAGCATGCGGGCTTGTGGGAGGCCATGGTCGACAAGCTGGTTTATGGCGAAAACGTTTCGCAAGCCGCGCAATTTGCCTTGTCCGGCTCTGCCCAGGGCGGCATCGTCGCGCATTCGCTGGCCTTGGCACCATCCCTTCAGTCCATCGGTGACTTCGCCCTGGTTGATCCGTCGTGGCACCAGCCCCTGATCCAGCGCATGGTGCTGCTCAAAAATCCGCCGGCTGCTGCCCAGGCCTTTTACGATCACTTGTCTTCCCCCGCTGCGCTCGCAGTGATGAGCCGCTACGGCTTTGCCCTGCCCAGGTCCTGAGCTTTCATGGATTGGCAAGCCCTATTTCTGTCTGTCAAGCTGGCCTCGGTCACCTTGCTGGTGCTGTTGCCCCTGGGCTTGGTGCTGGGGCGATGGTTGGCCTTGCACCAATTCAAGGGCAAAGCCTGGATTGAGGCCGCGGTGATCTTGCCCCTGGTCCTGCCTCCCACAGTCCTGGGTTACTACCTGCTGATGCTGCTGGGCGGGGCTTCACCGCTTGGCCGCTGGGCCAACGATGCCCTGGGGCTACAACTGAGCTTCAACTTTGTGGGGCTGGTCATCGCATCCCTGGTGTTCAACCTGCCCTTCATGGTCCAACCCATTCAGCGCGCCTTCGAGGCCATCCCGGCCAACCTCACCGAGGCCGCTGCGGTGTGTGGCCTGAGCCCCTGGCAGACTTTTCTGCGCGTGGAGTTGCCCTTGGCCTGGCCTGGCCTGGTCTCGGCCATGGTGCTCACCTTTGTCCATACGCTGGGTGAGTTTGGGGTGGTGCTCATGATGGGCGGCAGCATCCCCGGCGAAACCAAGACGATGGCCATTGCCATTTACGACCGCGTGCAGGCCCTGGACATTCACAGCGCCGATCAAATGGCCTTGCTCTTGCTGGTGTTGTCCCTCATCGCGGTGGCCGCCTCGTTTGTGTCCACGGCCTATTTCATCCGGCGCAAAGGTCAGGTCTCATGAGCGGCGCACTCCTTGTCCAGGTGGACCATCCTGCGCCCATGGTCTTGCGCGGTGGCTTCAGCTGCGAGCCTGGTCAATTGGTGGCTCTGGTCGGTCCGTCGGGTGCAGGCAAAACCAGCCTCTTGCGCGTCATTGCCGGCTTGATGGTGCCTGCACAAGCCCGCATCCAATGCGGCAACGCCGTATGGTGTGATACCCAGGCAGGGCAGTGGATGCCCACATCCCGGCGGCATGTGGGCATGGTGTTTCAGAACTATGCCCTCATGCCCCACCTCGATGCGCTGGACAACGTGGCCTTGGCACTCCTGGATCTGCCCCTTGCACAGCGACGGGATAAAGCCAGCGCACAGCTCGCGCGCGTGGGCATCGACGCCGTTCACCAGCAACGCAAGCCCCAACAACTCTCGGGCGGGCAACAGCAGCGTGTGGCCTTGGCCAGGGCGCTGGTGCGCGACCCCCAGGCTTTGTTGCTCGATGAGCCGTTTTCGGCGGTGGACCAGCTGACCCGTCAAAGCCTGTTTGAGTTGCTGGCGCAGTGTCGTCAGACCTTGAACATTCCCATCATCCTGGTGACCCACGACCTGCAAGAAGCTCGCCAACTGGCCGACAAGCTGGTGGTGATGGATGGCGGCGACATCCTTCAGGAAGGCTCGCCCGCGCACATTCATCGCTCGCCGCGCAATGCCAGGGTGGCCGATCTGGTGGGCATTCACAATCGCTTTCATGCCCGCTGGCTGGGGCCGGGTGATCAAGCCCACACCGCCCGCATCGAATGGTTGCCCCAGCCCGATGCCCAAGAGGGCCTGGTGCTCCAAGTCAGGGACAAGGGCAAAAGCATTGCGGCGGGGCAGCGCGTGAACTGGGTCATCCAGGGCGATGGACTCTCGGTGCGCGATGCCGCCAGCTCGGCGCGGGAGAGCAAGCCTGGCCTTTGGACAACGCAGGCCATGCTCCATGACATTCGTCACCTGGGCGAGATGTCCCTGGCCTTGATCCAAGTCGACAGATTGCCAGGTGTTCAGGTGCGGCTCATGCTCGGCGGCCAGCAACGGCAGGCCTACAGCGTGGGGCAGTCGCTCTGGCTGGACATCGACCCCGAATGGGTGCACGTCATGCCGGTACGTGGCCTGGGTTGAGCCCTTGGGAGCAGATATGATGCCCGTCACTTTCGTGTCCACAAACCATGCAGGAGCGGCTTCATGAGGTTGTTATCGGTCTGGGAGGCCTTGGCCAAGTTCTGCGCTATTGCAGCAGGTTTGGTGATGGTGGCCATCACCTTGTTGACCTGCGCCAGTGTGGTGGGGCGCAATGTGTTTGACCATGCCATCAACGGCGACTTTGAGTTGGTGGGCTTTGCAGCGGGTGCAGCCGTGGCCTTGTTCCTGCCGTGGTGCCAGATCCGGCGCGGCAACATCATCGTCGACTTTTTCACCACCCATGCCTCTGCCGCCAACCAGTCCCGGCTTGACCGCTTTGGGGCCTTGCTATTGGCGGCGGTCATGGCGCTCATGGCCTGGCGTTCCGTGCTGGGTGGGATGAATGCCTGGAACACCAATTCCGGCTCCATGATGCTGGGCTTTCCCGAGTGGATCATCTATGCCCTGATGGTGCCCCCCATGATCCTCACTGCCTTGATTGCTTTGAGCCAGGCCGCATTCGGTTTTGGCAATGCGTCCGATGTCGAGGACAACCCGGAGTTGTCGGTATGAGTCCCATTGCACTTGCCCTGAGCATTTTTGCCGGCATGCTGGTCCTGATGGCCTTGCGTGTGCCCATTGCCGTCACCATGTTTGTCGCGGGTGGCGCGGGCTATCTGGCCCAAACCGGATGGCTGCCCTTGGCCAGCTTCCTCAACAGCCAGGCCTTTGCGCGTTTTGCCAGCTACGACCTGTCGGTCATTCCCTTGTTCATCCTCATGGGGCACTTTGCCACACAAGGCGGTATCAGCCGAGCCTTGTTCCAGTTCGCAGCGGGTGTCATGGGTCGCTTCAAGGGCGGTCTGGCCATGGGAGCGGTGTTTGCCTGCGCCGCCTTTGGCGCCATTTGCGGCTCCTCGGTGGCCACAGCGGCCACCATCACCAACGTGGCTTATGACGAGATGCGCCGCCATGGCTATTCGGGGCGGCTCACCACGGGCACGCTGGCAGCAGGGGGCACCTTGGGCATCCTGATTCCGCCCTCTGTGCCGCTGGTGATCTACGCCATCCTGACCGAGCAAAACATCGCCAAGCTGTTTGCTGCCGCCATGATCCCCGGCATCATTGCCATGCTGGGCTACATCATTGCCATCAGCATCTATGTGCGTCTGGTGCCGGGTCAGGCACCTGAGCACGACTCGGTCTCATCGGTGGACATCCTGGGTGCGTTGCGCGGCATTGGCCCCATCGCAGCCATCTTCCTGATCGTGTTTGGAGGCATTTACGGCGGCATTTTTTCTCCCACCGAGGGCGCGGCCATCGGGGCTTTGTCCACCGGCGTGGCCTCTTTGCTCAAGGGCGAGATGTCCTTGGAGAAATTTCGCAACTGTTTCTACGCCACGGCCGAGAGTTCGGCCATGATCTTCCTGATCTTTTTGGGCGCTGACCTCATGAACGCAGCGCTCGCCTTGACCCAGGTGCCCAACCAGCTCGCTCAGGTCGTGGGCAGCTGGGGCTTGTCGCCGGTGGCGGTCGTGGGGGCGATCCTGCTCTTTTACGTGGTGCTGGGCGCGGTGATGGACGAACTCTCCATGATCTTGCTCACCATCCCCATCTTCTTCCCCATGATCATGGGTCTGGACTTTGGCATGAGCAAGGAATACACAGCCATCTGGTTTGGCATCATGGTGCTCATGACCGTGGGCTTTGGCATGTTGGCGCCGCCCGTGGGCCTGAACGTGTACGTGGTCAACGGCATGATCAAAGGCCGGGGCGATGCCGTGCCGATTTCCGAAAGCTACCGAGGCGTGATGCCTTTTTTGCTCAGCGACACCCTCAGAACCTTGTTGTTGCTGTTCTTCCCCGGCATTTCCCTCTGGGTATTGCGTTTCATGACCTGAGGGAAAGCACCAAACGATCAGGGCAGGTTTGTGGCTAAAGTCACTGGATTCGCTTTCAGGAGACCTGTCATGATCAATCGCCGTACCCTTCTCAAGTCCTCTGCTGCAGCCGCATTGGCCACACCCGCCTTGGGCGCATTCGCCCAGCAAGTGGTGACCTTGAAGTTCCACACCTTCATGGCACCCCAATCCGGCGTCTGGCTCACCATGCACAAGCCTTGGATGGAGAAGGTCGAAAAGGAATCCGGCGGTCGCATCAAGTTCGAAGCCTATCCCGCCATGCAATTGGGCGGCACCCCCGTTCAACTCTATGACCAGGCCAAAGACGGCGTGGTCGACATCGTCTGGACCCTGCCCGGCAACACGGCTGGCCGTTTCCCCCGTGTCGAGGTGTTTGAGTTGCCGTTCATGATGAACAACGCCGAAGCCACGTCCAAGGCCTATTGGGAATATGTCAACACCGTTGCGCAAGACGAATTCAAGGACACCCATGTCATTGCCTTGCATGTGCATGGTCCTGGCATGTTCCACACAGCCGACAAGCAAATCAAAAACGTGAGTGACTTGAAGGGCATGAAGCTGCGTGCGCCCACCCGTCAGGTCACCAAGTTGCTCTCCGCCGTGGGCGCATCCCCTGTGGGCATGCCACTGCCACAAATTCCCGATGCGCTTTCGAAAGGGACCATCACTGGCTGCGTCATTCCGTGGGAAGTGGTGCCCTCAGTCAAGGTGCACGAACTCACCAAATTCCACAGTGAATTCCCAGCCAATGCGCCCGCGCTCTACACCACCACGTTTGTGATGGCGATGAACAAGGCCAAATACGAGTCGCTGCCGCCTGACCTCAAAAAGGTCATCGACAACAACTCTGGCATGGCCACCTCCGCTTGGCTGGGCAAGACCCAGCAGGGCAACGATCCGGCCAGCCGCAAGATTGCTGCTGATCGGGGCAACACCATCTACAGCATCACCGCAGCGGACGCCGCCGAATTCGAAAAGCGCTCCAGCCAAGTGGACGACGAATGGGTGGCCGACATGAACAAACGCGGCTACGACGGCAAGAAACTGCTGGAGACCGCCAAGGCCTTGATTGCCAAGCACGGCAAGTGAATTCAGACAGGCGGGCGCTGGTTTAGCGCTGGTCGCATGAAAGTCACCATCATTGGCGGCGGCATTGCGGGCTTGGGCCTTGCGCTCAATTTGCATGCACGCGGTGTCGACTGCGAAGTCTTTGAAGCCGTTCCCCAGGTGCGGGAGATTGGCGTGGGCATCACTTTGCTGCCGCACGCCAGTCGTGAGTTGCAAGCCTTGGGTGTGCTCGATCAACTCGAGGCCGTTGCCATCGAGAACTATGAAAGCGTCTTCTTCAACCGCCATGGCCAGTTGATCTACAGGGAACTTCGCGGTCGCCATGCGGGCTATGCCACGCCAGAGTTGGGCATTCATCGCGGCAAATTGCACAAAGTCCTGTTCGACCAAGCCATGGCGATCCTGGGTCCGCAGCGTGTGCACACAGGCCACCGCTGCGCTCGGGTGGAGCAAGATGAGCGAGCGGTTCGCACCCACTTCACCCTGGCTGACGGCAGCCAGCGGGTGGTCCAGGCCGATGTGGCCGTGGCGTGTGACGGCGTGAACTCGGTGGTGCGCCAACAGTTCTTCCCCCAGGATGCCTTGTGCTTTGCGGGCATCAACACCTGGCGGGGCGTCACCGTGCACAAGCCCATCCTCACGGGTAAGAGCTACCTGCGCATTGGCTCCATCGAAACGGGCAAGATGGTGATTTACCCCATCGTGGACAACGTCGATGGCCAGGGTCACCAATTGATCAACTGGATGGCCGAGATCCGGCAACCGGGCAAGCCCATGAACGACTGGAATCAGCCCGGCCAGGCCGAGGACTTTCTGCCGTTTTTCAAAGATTGGACATTCGATTGGCTGGATGTGCCGGCCTTGGTGCGTTCTGCCCAGCGCGTGTTTGAGTACCCCATGGTGGACAAGGACCCCTTGCCCCAGTGGAGTTTTGGCCGGGTGACCCTCATGGGTGATGCCGCTCATCCCATGTACCCCAGGGGATCCAATGGCTCCGCACAAGGCCTCATCGACGCCCGTACCCTGGCCGATTTGCTGGCATCGCCGCAGGTCGATGTGGTGCAAGCCCTCAAAGACTATGAAGCGCAGCGATTGCCAGCCACCTCACAAGTGGTGCAGACCAATCGCAGCGTACCGCCCGATGCCATCATCATGAAGGTCGATGAGTTGAGCCAGGGCAAGCCCTTTGACAATTTGGATGACCTCATCAGCCAGGACGAATTGCGACAGATTTCCGAGAACTACAAACGCATTGCCGGTTTTGCATTGAAAGCGACATGACATGAGCGCCAGCCCGTCTTCCCCTCCTGCCAAAGTGCCCTATCTGAGGATCGCCACCGAGGAGGCGTTCTGCCCCAAGGAGATGCTCGACATCTACCGCAAGATCTTGGCTGCCCCGGTGGTGGACCCCGGATTTTTGAGCCTCATGGGCTTTTACATGTCCAGTCCCAGCGAGCGCGCGCAACACATCATGCGATGTCTGGTTGATCTCGATGACATCCGCATCCAGCACATGAACGAGTCGGGCATTGACGTGCAGGTCATTGCCCTCACATCGCCCGGTGTGCAAGTCATGGACACCGACACAGCCGTTTCGTTTGCACGCTTTGCCAATGATGTGCTGGCCGACGGCATTCGTCGTCACCCGGACCGATTCGTGGGCATGACGGCTTTTGCCCCGCAGTCGCCGCGTGAGGCCGCCAAGGAAATCCAACGCGGGGTGAATGAATTGGGCATGCATGCGGCGGTGGTCAATTCACACACCCACGGTGAGTACCTCTCCGACCCCAAGTTCTGGGAGATCTTCGAGGCAGCCCAAGCTCTGGACGTGCCGATTTACTTGCATCCCAACACCCCGCCAGCCAACATGATTGGTCCCTTTATGGAGGCTGGTCTGGATGGCGCAATTTATGGTTTTGGCGTGGAAACCGGTTTGCACGCCCTTCGCCTGATCACCTCGGGGGTGTTTGATCGCTTTCCCAAATTGCAGATCGTGCTGGGGCACATGGGCGAGGCTTTGCCCTTTTGGGCGTATCGCCTGGACTACATGCATGCCGCCACGGTGCGCTCTAAGCGGTATGACGCCATCAAGCCGCTCAAGAAAAAGCCCAGCGACTATTTGCGCGACAACTTCCACATCACCTGCAGCGGCATGGCCTGGCACAAGGCGATTGCTTTCACGCAAGATGTGGTGGGCGAGGACCGGGTGCTGTATGCCATGGACTACCCCTATCAGTACGCCATCGACGAGGTCGTCGCGCTCGACGGCATGGACATGAATCCAGCTGCCAAGAAGAAATTTTTCCAAACCAATGCCCAACGCCTGTTCAAAATTCCCGAAAGGAATCACTCATGAAAGTTTTGCGTCGTTTCCTGCACTGCATGGGCGTGTCCATGGCCCTCACGGCTTCGCTGGCATGGGGGCAAGGCACACCGCCCATCAAGATCATCACCCCCTTCACCGCAGGGACTGGCTATGACGTGATTGCCCGCACCGTCGGCGCCCGCCTGGCCGAGCGTTTGAACACCTCGGTGGTGGTGCAAAACATCCCTGGTGCGAGTGGCAACATCGGCACCGAGGCCGCCGCCAAGGCCGCACCCGATGGCAGCACCCTGCTCATGGGCGGCAACACCATGCTGATTGCGTCCCAGCTCTACAAGAACGTGCCGTTTCAACCCTTGCGCGACTTTGCGCCCGTGTCCCTGGCTGCAACCGGGACCCTGATGCTGGTGGCGCATCCCAAATACAACATCAAGAGCGTGAAGGAACTCATTCAGGCCAGCCAGGCCAAGCCGGGCTCCGTGACCTTTGGCTCACCAGGTGTGGGCACACCTCATCACATGGCCATGGAGTTGTTCAAACTCGAAACCAGCACCTTCATGCTGCATGTGCCTTACCGTGGAACGGCGGGCTACACCCAGGACATCCTGTCGGGTGAACTCATGACGGGCTTCTTGCCCGTTCATGTGGCACAGGGCTTTGTGAAGACGGGCAAGTTGGTCGCGCTGGCAGTGGGCAGTGTGCAGCGCCATCCGGTCGCCGCCGATGTGCCCACCTTTGTCGAGCTGGGTTACAAGAACATCGATGTGGACCTCTGGTATGCCTTCTACCTGCCAGCCAAGGCCTCACCCAGCCTGGTGGCCAGCCTCAATGCCGAAATCGCCGCCATCTTGCGTGAGCCCGCCATTCGCGAGGTGCTCAACAAAGGGGGCATGGACGCGCGCTCGACCTCGCCAGACGAGTTGAATGCCTTGGGTCAAAAAGACTTTGCCCGCTGGGGCAACGTGATCAAAAGCAAAAACATCACCCCAGACTGAGCCTCTGATTTCAGATGAAATGTGTCTCCTCGGTGAAGCAATGACGTAGGTAAAACCTGCATAAGGAGCAGGGTTTATTTGCTCCAAAATCAGGCAATAAGTAAAACTTTTTTTGGAGACCGCATCAAATGATCAAAAGTCAGAGGGACTTCTTTTCAGGTCTGATGTTCACTGCCATGGGCATTGCATTTGCTGTGGGAGCCAATTCCTACACCGTTGGCACTGCCGCGCGCATGGGGCCGGGTTTCTTTCCCATGATGCTGGGCATCATCCTGGCCATCCTGGGCGTTGCCATCACTTTCAATGCTTTGGTCATTCATACCGAGGATGGTGAAAAGGTGGGCCGCTTTGGCTGGCGTCCCATCATCTACATCCTGGGCGCCAACCTGGCCTTCGGGGTCTTGCTGGGTGGTTTGCCCAGCATCGGTTTGCCCTCCATGGGTTTGATGGTGGCCATTTTTGTCCTCACCCTCATTGCCTCCATGGCCGGTGACGAATTCAAGCTGCGTGATGTCCTGATCCTGGCCGCAGCGCTGGCCGCAGGCAGCTACCTGGCCTTCATCATGTTGCTCAAGCTGAACATGCCTGTGTGGCCAGCTTTCATCACAGGGTAAGGGAGAAACTTCATGGATTTATTTGCAAACCTTGCCACTGGCTTTGGCGTTGCCTTCACGCCCATCAACCTGCTCTACGCGTTTGTGGGCTGTTTGCTGGGAACTCTCATTGGGGTGCTGCCTGGCATTGGCCCGGTGGCCACCATTGCCATGTTGTTGCCGGGTACCTTTGCCCTGCCTCCCGTGTCAGCCCTGATCATGCTGGCTGGCATTTATTACGGTGCCCAATATGGTGGCTCCACCACCGCCATCCTGGTCAACCTGCCAGGGGAATCCTCCTCGGTGGTGACCATGATCGACGGCTACCAGATGGCCAGAAAAGGCCGAGCCGGTCCCGCCTTGGCTGCAGCGGGTCTGGGGTCTTTTTTCGCTGGCTGCGTGGGCACCCTCATCCTGGCCGCGTTTGCGCCCCCCCTGACCGAGTTGGCCTTCAAGTTTGGCCCTGCCGAGTACTTTGCCCTGATGGTGCTGGGTCTCATTGGCGCGGTGGTTCTGGCCTCGGGGTCCTTGCTCAAGGCCATTGCCATGATCATCCTGGGCTTGTTGCTGGGTCTGGTTGGCACTGACGTCAACTCGGGCGTGACGCGCTACAGCTTTGACATTCCTGAGTTGATCGACGGCATTGGCTTTGTGGCCTTGGCCATGGGCGTGTTTGGCTATGGCGAGATCATCGTCAACCTCTCCAAGCCCTCGGAACACCGTGAGGTCTTCACCACCAAGTTGCAAGGCCTCTTTCCCACCAAGGAAGACTTCAAGAACATGCTCCCTGCGGTGCTGCGAGGCACATCCTTGGGCTCCATCCTGGGTGTGTTGCCCGGCGGGGGTGCCTTGCTGGCCTCATTTGCGGCCTACACGCTGGAAAAGAAAACCAAACTCAAACCCGGTGAAGTTCCGTTTGGGCAAGGCAACATCCGTGGTGTGGCTGCGCCTGAGTCAGCCAACAACGCCGGCGCGCAAACGTCCTTCATCCCCTTGTTGACCCTGGGCATTCCGCCCAATGCGGTGATGGCCTTGATGGTGGGTGCCATGACCATTCACAACATCCAGCCTGGCCCGCAGGTCATGACCAGCAACCCCGAACTCTTTTGGGGATTGATTGCCTCGATGTGGATTGGCAACCTCATGCTGGTCGTGCTGAACCTGCCCCTGATTGGCATCTGGATCAAATTGCTGGCTGTGCCTTACCGGTTGCTCTTTCCCGCCATCGTGCTCTTTTGTGCCATCGGTGTGTATTCCACCAATAACAACACCTTTGACATTTGGCTGGTGGCGCTCTTCGGTCTCGTGGGTTACATCTTCACCAAGCTTGGGTGTGAGCCAGCGCCCTTGTTGCTGGGCTTCATCCTCGGGCCTTTGATGGAGGAGAACCTGCGTCGCGCGCTGCTGCTCTCGCGTGGCGACTGGACGGTGTTCGTCACCCGTCCGCTCTCGGGGGCACTCCTGGCAGCCGCCTTGCTACTGTTGGTGATTGTCTTGCTCCCTGCGGTCAAGTCCAAACGCGAAGAAGCGTTTGTGGAGGAGTGATGTCCGTCCAGCCTAAGCCCAAAGCCTTCATGCAGCATCGACGCTTCATTCCCAGGGTCATGCTGGGCTTACTGGCCTCGACGGCATCCCTGGGTGCCTGGGCTCAGGCTGCGGCACCTGCCAAATGGCCTACGCAAACGGTTCGCATCGTGGTGCCCACCGGACCAGGCAGCTCACTGGACCTCATTGCCCGCTTGCTCAATGACAAGCTCTCGGCTCGATGGGGACAGCCCGTGGTTGTCGAGAACAAGCCAGGCGCGGGCGGCATGCTGGGTCTGGATGTGGCGGCCAAGTCCACCGATGGTCACACTTTGGCGATTGGCTTCAATGGCCCGGTGGCCAACGCGGCCTTCCTCTACAAGAAAACACCCTACGACCCCGCGCGCGACCTCAAACCCATTGTCATGACCACCAGCCAGGCCAATGTGCTGGCCGTCCATGCCGAGAAGGTGCCGGCCAAAACGGCTGCTGAATTGGCCGCCTGGCTCAAGTCGCAAGGCGGCAAGGCCAACTATGCATCGCTTGGCAATGGCAGCTCAGCCCACTTGACCATGGAATTGTTCCTGTCCGAGGCGGGGGCTCAGGCCACGCACGTGCCCTTCAATGGATCGCCCCCAGCGGCCTTGTCGGTGGCGCAGGGCGAATCGCACGCCACCTTCATGGTCGCACCGGCCTTGCTGCCCCATGTGCAAAGCGGCAAGGTGAGGCTCATTGCGGTGAGCAGCCGCCAGCGCCTGGAGGCCTTGCGCGATGTGCCCACACTGGCCGAATCGGGTTTTCCAGCCGTGGAATCCCTGGCCTGGAATGGCTTGCTCGGTCCCGCCTCCATGCCCGACGCGGTGGTCAACAAAATCAATGCCGACGTCAATGCCTTGCTCGCCACCGAAGAGGTCAAGCAGGCGCTGGCACGTCAGGGCATGACGGTGGTGGGGGGTCCCGCATCCGACTTTCGCCGCGTGATCGAGGGCGACATGGCGCGCTGGGGACCTGTGATCCGCCGCCTGGGCGTCACGCTGGACTGAATCCCAGCAGTTGGTCCCAAACGGGTTGGACGGCTGCACTGGCCTGACCACGCCAGGCCACGATGTGATCAGGTCGGATGAGCACCAGCGGTGCCTCATACGCCGTCAACAGATCTTGTGCGTTCAGCCTCAACACCTTGAGCGATACCCCCAGCTTCTGGGCTTGCTGAGTCCACTCGGTGACGGGCTGTTCATCGGGACCCAGCACCAGCAAAGTCCATTCTTGACCAAAGTGGTCATAGAGGGAATCGCCCTTGGCCAGCCAGGCGTGGGGTGGCCGACCGCCGGGACAGGCGGTTGGCACATAGGTGTTGGCCGAATCAGGGGGCGGGGTGCTGCCGTCACTCACGATGGCGCTGGATCCGTCGTAACGGCCACCCAAGGTGATGCCCGGGATGTTGAATTCCATGCGCACATGCGCATTGAGGTGCTCCGATGCGCGTGCGCGCTCAGCCTCGGCTTGGGGGCCTTGGGCTTCGAGCAAAGGGGTGGCCACGAACAAGCCCACAGAATCTGCGAAGTGCCGGGCATAGCCCGTATTGCGCATCGCCAAAGGCTTGCGCTCCTCTTCATAGCTGTCGAGTAGGCGGGCATGGGCATGGCCTTGAATGACATGGGCCAACTTCCAGGCCAGGTTGATGGCATCTTCCACCGCCGTGTTGTAGCCCAGGCCGCCCGTTGGCGTGAAGAGGTGGGCTGCATCGCCGCCGAGGAAGACTCGCCCCCGCTGAAAGCGCTGGGCGTACAAGGCATGACCAGCCAGCCAGGTGCCCGCCGACAAGATGTCCACTGGCAGCGTCTCGCCCATGGCCTGGGCAATCACGGTTTTGGCTTTGTCAAAGTCCCAGGTTTCGGCATCCTCGTCCTCGTGGATGGCGGCATGCAGTGCAAATTCGCCTTGCCCATCCACCGTGGCCAGCAAGGCCCGGCGCTCGGCGTTGACCGCCACATACATCCAGGCTCGGTCGTGCTGCAGGCGCTCATAAAAAGCGGGGCAGCGAAAGTAGACGGCAAACATCTTGCCGCCCATGAATGCGCGACGCTTGCCCGTTTCACCTTCCCATGAAATGCCCAGCGTGTGACGCACCGGGCTTCTTGCGCCATCCGCAGCAAACAGGTATTGAGCCTGGATTTGCAGCTGCTTGGCATGCGCTTTGTCGCTGACTTGCGCCACGATGCCGTTGGTGGTTTCTTCAAACGCGCTCATGTGGTGTTGGAAGCGCACGTCCACACTGGGGTGCGCCTCAACCTGTTTCAAGAGCGCCGCTTCGACGTATTTTTGCGAGATGCGATGCGGCAGCTCTGCCGCACTCCACGAGCCGCTCATGCGCTCGATGGCCTCTACCGCCTCTTTGGCGGTGGGCAGGCGAAGCCTTGCCAATTCATGACCGTGAAAGCGGGTGAAGTAGGCGATGTCGGTGGGGTGATCACCGGGCAAGCCCATGGCTCTGACTTCGTTGGCAAAGCCCAGGCGGCGGAAGTGCTCCATGGTGCGTGCCTGTGTGGCGTTGGCTTGCGGATTGAAGGCCGTGCCCGCTTTGGCATCCACCAGCACGGTGCGTATGCCACGCCGTCCCAGCTCCAGCGCCATCATCAAGCCACAGGGGCCACCACCACAAATCAGAACGTCGGTGTGCAAGGTGTCATTCATGAGCGCGCAGTTCATCCAGGGAGTTGAGATTGTCAAAGTCGGATTCGGTTTCAAAGGGCACCAGCACATGCCGTTGCGAACGAACCCAGTGATCGATTTTTCGCTCGCCCAAGGCCAGGTGCTGTCGCAGAGGTTCGCACAGGCTGGACTTCATCAGCAGGAACACCGTCTGCCACTGGACATGCCCCTGAGCTTGCACGGTGCAGGGCAGGGCCATGTCGGCCTCCTGAGCCAACGCGGCGCTGAGCAATCTGGCCACCAGGCTGGTGGGCAAGAAGGGGGTGTCGCAGGGCACGGTCATCAACCACGGGGTGGTGCAATCGCGCAGCCCCACCAGCATGCCGGCCAGGGGACCTTGAAAGTCTGGGCTCTCATCGCTGAGCACCGCATGACCCCAGGCGGCGTACATGTCCTGATGCCGATTGGCATTGATGAGCACGGCATGAACCTGGGGCTCTAGGCGATCGAGCACATGCCTGGCCAAGGGTCGCCCCTTGAACGGCTGCAAGCCCTTGTCCACACCGCCCATGCGATGCCCACGCCCGCCTGCGAGGACAAGGCCGGTGACAAGCTCGGCATGGGGTGGAAGTTTGGCCTGCATGATCAAGGCGCATGCTAGGGCAAAAGTGCGACCTCCAAAGCCCCACATGAATTTCTGTACAGTCTTGCCCATGGTCAAGCCCACGTTGTCCCAAGCCCACGTCCCATTGGTGGCTGAGTCGCACGCCACCGATGCCCAGGGGCGGGTGCAAGTCGTTCACATCCCCGAGGAGCGGCCTTTGACGATTTACGTCAATCGCCGCGAGCTGGTCACCCTCATGACCCTGGGCGCCCATGCGGAATGGCTGGTGCTGGGCTGGTTGCGCAACCAGCGTTTGGCGTTGAGCCTGGACGAGATCCACAGCATTCAGGTCGATTGGGAGGTCTCCTCGGCTGCCGTGGTGGCTGACGAGGCGGTGGTCGCGCGGTGGGAAACCGCCAGCCAGCAACGATTGGTCACCACGGGTTGCGGCCAAGGCGCGCACCACGGACCGTTTTTGCAGGAAGTCGTCACCGAGCCATTGCCCCATGCCCGCATCAGCAAGGCCGCGCTGATCGAACTCATTGCCCAGGTGCGTGGCTTGCAAACCCTCTACAAACAGGCGGGCTCGGTGCATGGCTGTGGCCTCTTTGAGGGCAACGAGTTGCTCCTGTGGGTGGAGGATGTGGGTCGACACAATGCGGTCGACGCGATGTCGGGCTGGATGTGGATGAACGAAGCCAACGGTCACGATCTGATTTTTTACACCACGGGTCGCCTGACCTCCGAGATGGTGATCAAGTCTGCGCTCATGGGCATTCCCTTTTTGTTGTCCCGCTCCGGGGTCACGCGCATGGGTCTGGACATGGCCCGGCAAGTCCACATGACCCTGATCAGCCGCTGCGTGGGCGAGCATTTCTTGATTCACCATGGGCAAGAGCGCGTGGCGCTTGACCCTCAGCCTTTTTTGGAGACCTCATGACCCCGCGCCTTCCCTCTTTGTTCATTCCCCATGGCGGCGGTCCCTCTTTTTTCATGACCGGCGAGCGCAAGGCCATGTTTGAAGACACCGAATTTTTCCTGCGTGATCTGCACCAGCAATTGCCCTTTGAGCCGCGCGCCATCTTGCTGATCACCGCGCACTGGGAAACCGAAGTGCCCAGCTTCACGGGGGCAGCCCGACCCGAACTCATTTATGACTATTACGGCTTCCCGGAGCACACCTATGCACTGACCTATCCCGCCCCCGGCGACCCAGCCTTGGCACAGCGGGCTGCGCAGTGCCTGATCGATGCGGGTTTACCGGCTGTCGTGGATCCGCAATATGGCTGGGACCATGGTGTGTTCATCCCACTCAAGGTCATGTACGCCACAGCCCACATCCCCGTGGTGGCCATGTCCTTGCATCACTCGCTCAACCCTGAGCTGCACACCCGGCTGGGGCAGGCGCTTCGCCCCTTGCGGGATGAAGGCGTGCTCATCGTCGGCTCGGGCATGAGTTATCACAACCTGCGCCAGTTTTTCGAGGGCACCCAGGCCTCCCATGAGTTTCACCATTGGTTGGAGGCAGCCCTGGATCAGGACTGGCAGTCGCGTGCCAGCGCCTTGAACGCCTGGTCCAGCGCGCCTGGTGGTCGTGCCTCGCATCCGCGTGAGGAACACCTGCTGCCCCTGATGGTGGCCAGTGGCGCAGGCACTGATCAGCCTGGGCGATGCATTTGGCGCGGCGAGGTGGCTGGCACCGCCCTGGGCGCCTGGGCTTTCGATTGAAATTAACCCCTAAGTGTTATTTGTGCCTTTGCGGATCGATTCCACAATGGATAAGAAGGGTTTAAATCAATATAAAGAGTCGCAAATCATTCATTTTTGATGATTTTTTTTAACCAAAGAAAGCATAATCGCGCGCACTGTGTGTGTAAGCGGGCAAAGATCCATGAAATCGGTTTGGCGACTTTGGTTGACGATGTGCCTGTTGGGGGCGTGGGCGGGCGTGGGCCTTGCCCATGCGGGTGCACTGGAAGACGTCCAGGCCAAAAAGCAAGTCAGGGTCTGCATCTGGCCGGATTACTTCGGCATCAGTTATCGCGATCCCAAAACGCGCCAGCTCTCGGGCATCGATGTGGACATGGCCAAGCTCCTGGCCGATGACCTCAAGGTCGAGCTCCAGTTTGTGGACAGTTCCTTTTCCCGTCTGGTCGAAGATCTCACCCAATCGCGCTGCGACATTGCCATGTTCGCCATCGGCATCACACCGCAACGCCTGCAACACCTGCGCTTCACCAAACCGCATCTGGCCTCGGACATCATGGCCATCACCACCAAGAGCAATCGCCGCATCCAGAACTGGTCTGACATCGATGCGCCGACCACCGTGGTCGCGGTGGCCAAAGGAACCTTGCACGAGTCCGTCATGAAAAGCCGCCTGCAGCATGCCGAGCTCAAAGTGCTCGACACCCCTGGAGCCCGTGAGCAGGAAGTCGAGTCAGGCCGAGCCGATGTGTTCATGACCGACTACCCCTTCAGCCAGCGCATGCTCAAGACCACCGATTGGGCGCGCCTGGTCACGCCGCCCTCCACCTATCACATCACGCCCTATGCCTGGGCGGTCAAGCCAGGCGAGGAGCCCTGGCTGGAGCGGGTGAACCAGTTTTTAATCAAGAGCAAAAACAACGGCAGCCTCAAACAGGCTGCCCAACGCCATGGCCTCACTCCCATTGTCTTGCTGGACTGAGGGCTTGCTGACCCGTCGCATGTCCTCATGGAGCGCCAACCAGTGGATGACACTGACGTTGGGCTTTGTGGGCCTGTGCCTGTTGGGCGTGGCGGGCTTTAGCCTGTGGCGCTCCAGCGAGGACATCCAGCGCATGCGCATGCACGATGCAGGTTTGCAAGCGCGCATGATCGAGGACCAGTTCACCCAGATGCTGCACCTCACCCACCTCACTGTGGATGGGTTGCAGCATGACATCGAGGGCTCGGGTCTGGGCACTCAACTCACCGAATCCCTTGAGGCCACGGTGCAGCACCTGATGTTCGTGCGCTCCATCTCCCTGGTGATCGATGAAGTGATCGTGGCCAGTTCCAACCCCAAAAATCTAGGTCACCGCTTTGCTCACGAAGACTTGCAGCCCCAACGCGGGGGCGAACCCATTGCAGAATTTTTAAGGGTGAGCCAGGCTTGGTCAGGTCGCGATCTGGCTGATGGCCAGCCCTTTGCCAGTGATCAATCGCCCAGGCAGTTGATGACCAGCTTCATCCCGGTGATCAAGGAACGCCCGTGGCAAAACAAAACTGTGCGCTGGGTGGTCGCCATCAATCCAGACTATCTGGGCAATGCCATTCATGCCTACATGGAAGCCGGCGTGAAGCAGGTCGATGTGATCCGCTACGACGGCGCCTTGCTCTACACCTCCGTTGATGAACTCCCCAGTGGTCAAACCTTGATCCCACCTCATGTCCTGGGCGACATGAGGCAGCACGGCATTGGGTACATCAAGGAAGACTTGCTGGCTTACCGTTCATCGCGCCACTATCCGTTTTTTGTGGTCTCACGACTCGACCGCACCCAGGTGATGAACGAGTGGTGGTCCGAGGCCAGGCGCACCTCCGGCCTCATGGGCTTGATGCTGGCCATCCTCACCAGCATGGGGGTGTTGCTGGTGCAGCGCATTCGCAAAAGCCGGGCCTCCGAAAGTGCACTGGCCAAGTCCCGAGGCCTCATTGCCCGGGTGTTCGAGGACAGCACCAATGGCATTCTGATTGCCGATGCGCAAGGCCGAGTGGTCGTCGTCAATTCGCGTTTTGAGCGCACCTGCGGCATGCCCAGCAAGGAGCTCACAGGCCGCAGCATTGGTCAGTGCATCGAACTGGTCGATGGGGGCCACTTGCAGCTGATTCTGGAAAACGACACCGGCGCCAACGAACTCTGGCAGGGCGAGGTGAATGTGCATTCACCCAGTCGACCCGAGCCGTCCCACGAGTGGCTGACCCTCTCCGCCGTGCGCAACCCAAATCACGACATCGAAAATTTTGTCTGTGTGTTTGAAGACCTCAACCGCGAGCGTCAGCATCAGCAAATGATCCGTCGCCTGTCGCAGGCGGTGGAGCAAAGCCCCACGAGCATCATCATCACTGACCTCAACTCGGTGATCGAATATGTGAACCCGCACTTCTATCGCATCACAGGCTATGAACCCGAGCAAGTCATTGGGCAAAAGCCCAAATTCCTGAGCTCGGGGCTCACGCCCGAGTCCACCTATGCCGACATGTGGGAAACCTTGGGTCGAGGCCTCACCTGGGAGGGGGAGTTCATCAACTGCCACCGCAACGGTGACATTTGCTATCAGCGCGCGGTGATTGCGCCCATCCGCAATGCCTCAGGCAAGGCCACCCATTACCTGGCTGTGGAGCTGGATGTCACCGACCAGCATCGCCAGGCCGTGCTGCTGGAAGTGGCGCACCGCGCTGCCCAGGCCGCGAATGTGGCCAAAACCAATTTCCTGGCCAACATGAGCCACGAAATCCGCACGCCCATGAACGGCATCATTGGCATGTCCGAGCTCATCCTTCAAGGCCCCTTGAGCGATGAACAGCGCGAACGCGCACAAACCATCAGCAACAGCGCCCAGGGCCTGCTGTCCATCATCAACGACTTGCTCGACTTCTCCAAAATCGAGGCAGGCAAGATGCGCCTGGAGCATTTGCCGTTCTCGCCTGCCAAAGTGGCCCAGGAAGTGGTCAACCTGTTGCGACCGGTTGCCCAGGATAAAAAGCTGGGCTTTCGCTTTGTGCTGCCCGATGTGCAGGCCCCGTTTCTGGTGGGCGATGCCAACCGGTTGCGCCAGATCATTTTGAATTTGCTGGACAACGCCATCAAATTCACCCAGGGCGGTGAAGTGAGCCTGGAGATGCGGCAAACCCTCACCGAAGACGGCCTCTATGAGCTGCAATGCACCGTGCAAGACACCGGCATTGGCATGACGCCCGAAGTCCTGACCCAATTGTTCAACCCCTTCTACCAGGGCGATGCCTCCATGTCCCGCCGTTTTGGTGGCACGGGTCTGGGCCTATCGATCAGCCGTCGCCTGGCCGAACTCATGGGGGGGCGTTTGCAGGCCAAATCTGTCCATGGCAAGGGCAGCGAGTTTGTCCTGAGCCTGTTGCTGCGGCCTGCCTTGCAAGCCGTCCCGTCCCCCAACGTGCCCTTGGCAGAAGGCGCTGCCCAAACCACGTTTGAAGGCCTCAAGGTCTTGCTGGTCGAAGACAACGCCGTGAATCAGAAGGTGGCCAAGTCCTTGCTCGTGCGCATGGGTTGCATGGTGGACACCGCCAGCAACGGCATCGAGGCCATCGCCACCTTGCAGCAAAAAGCCTTTGATGTGGTGTTCATGGATTGCCAGATGCCCCTCATGGATGGCCTTGATGCCACCCGGCGCATCCGCGCAGGTCAGGCGGGCGAGCGATCGCAAGGTGTTTGGATCCTGGCCATGACGGCTCATGCCATGCCCGGTGACCGCGAGCGCTGCATCGAGGCTGGGATGAACGACTACCTCACCAAGCCGGTTCGCATGTCAGACCTGCAACAAGCCTTGCAGCGACTCCTCACCCGGCAGGAAAGCGCAGCGGCTTAAATCCCATCGTGGCGAATGGCCACGGTCTTGAGGCGGGTGAATCCCATGAGGGCTTCAAAGCCCTTTTCTCGGCCATGGCCGCTGGCACCCACACCGCCAAATGGCAACTCAATGCCGCCGCCAGCGCCATAGTTGTTGATGAAGACCTGGCCGCAGCGCAGCGCCTTGGCCATGCGCAATTGGCGAGCGCCATCGCGGGTCCAGACGCCTGCCACCAGGCCAAAGGCAGTGGCGTGCGCCAGCGCCAGTGCCTCTTGCTCGTCTTCAAAAGGCATGGCGCACAACACCGGGCCAAAGACCTCTTCCTGTGCAATGCGATGCTGGGGTGGCACATCGCGCAGCAGCACCGGCGCATGGAAAAAGCCCCGCGCAGACGCTTGGGGCACCACCACACCTTGGCCGGCGGTGACGATGCCATCAGCCCTGGCCTCGTCGAGCATGGACACCACCCGTTCAAGTTGCGAAGCTCGGATCAAGGGGCCAAGGTCCAGATCCATCTCGGGTGGACCTGCCCGAAGTTGGCCAAAGGCCTCGCCCAGGCGCTGCATCAGCGGTTCGTAGAGCTGGCGCTGCACCAGCAGACGCGATCCTGCCGAGCAGGTTTGCCCCGCGTTTTGCACGATGGCATTGATGACAAAGCCCAGTGCCACGTCCACAGGCGCATCGTCAAACAGGATTTGCGGGCTCTTGCCGCCCAGCTCCAGCGTGACGGGGCAATGGTGGGCTGCGGCCAATTGCTGCACCAGGGTGCCCACACGTGGGCTGCCGGTGAAGCTGATGTGGTCAATCCCAGGGTGCTCGCACAAGGCCTGACCTGCTTCGTGACCCAGACCTGTGACGATCTGGATGCTGCCCGCCGGGAAGCCCACCTCGGCCATCAGCTCGCTCACGCGCAGCAAGGACAGGCAGGCATCCTCAGCGGGCTTGACCACGCACACATTGCCTGCGGCCAAGGCACCGCCAACGCTGCGGCCAAAAATTTGCAGGGGATAGTTCCAGGGGATCACATGGCCGGTCACGCCATGCGGTTCGCGCCAGGACAACGCCGTGTAGCCTTGGCGATAGGGCAGGGTGTCGCCATGCAATTTGTCGCATGCGCCCGCGTAGAACTCGAAGTAACGCGCCAGGGCCACCACGTCGGCGCGGGCTTGCTGGGTGGGTTTGCCGCAGTCGCGCTGTTCAATGGCCGCGAGCTCCGAGGCGCATTCGCTCACACGCCGCGACAAGGCCATGAGCAGTCGGCCACGATCGGTGGCATCCAGCGCCGCCCATGGCCCTTGCAGGCACGCCCTTGCGCCTTGCACAGCCACGTCCACGTCCTGGGCATTGCTGCGTGCAATCTGCGCAAAGGTCTCGCCGGTGGCCGGGTCGATCACGGGCAAGGTGAGGCCACTGGTCGAGGGCAAACCCTGATGATTGATGCGGTTGTGATGTTGCATGCGTTGCACCTCCAGGCCAAGGCTTCAGATAAGCTTGTTAGCGTGACTATCGCATCTCTTTCCCAACTGCTCGCGCGCATAGAAGACAAGCGTGAGGACGTGGTGTCCCTCACCCAGGAGCTGGTGCGCATACCCACCATCAACCCACCCGGCGATGCCTACGAAGCCTGCTGCCGTGTGCTGGGCGAGCGCTTGCAGCGCAAAGGTTTTGCCGTGGAGTACGTGCGCGCGGTGGGCGCCCCCGGCGACAGCGATGCCCATCCCCGCATCAATGTGGTGGCCAGGCGCGAAGGTCAAGCTCAGGGACCGTGTGTGCATTTCAATGGCCACATCGATGTGGTCGAGGTGGGCTCGGGCTGGACGGTGGACCCCTTTGCCGCCATCGTCAAAGACGGCAAGGTGTTTGGCCGCGGCAGCTGCGACATGAAAGGCGGCATCGCCGCCAGCGTGGTGGCCTGCGAGGCCTTGATTGAAGCTGGCCTGCCCTTGCCCGGCGCGCTGGAAATCAGCGGCACGGTGGACGAAGAGAGCGGCGGCTTTAGCGGGGTGGGGTACTTGTGCCGTCAGGGCTATTTCAGCAAGCCGCGCGTGGACCATGTGATCATCCCTGAGCCGCTGGGGGTGGATCGCGTGTGCCTGGGTCATCGCGGTGTGTGGTGGGCTGAGGTTGAAACCCATGGCCGCATCGCCCATGGTTCCATGCCGTTTCTGGGCGACAGCGCCGTCTCGCACATGGTGGCTTTTTTGCATCTGCTCGAGACCCAGTTGCAGCCGCGCCTCGCGCATCGCCACACGGCCATTCCTGTGGAGCCGCCCGGCGCGCGCCAAAGCACCCTCAACTTCAACGGCATCCACGGCGGTCACCCCGAGCAACGCTATGCGCTCAATGCGCTGGGCGAACCCGTGGGCGATTTGCCCACGCCCGTGGTGGCCCACAGTTGCCGTGCGGTGCTCGACCGCCGCTTCATTGCCGAAGAGTCACTGGAGACAGTCAAGCAAGAAGTCGTCGACATGCTCGACGAACTCGTGCGCACCCGACCGGGCTTTGCCTACACGGTGCGCGACATCATGAGCTTTGTGCCCTCGGCCACGCCCAAGGATGCCCCGGTGGTGATGGCCACGGCGCGCGCCATTGCCCGCGTGCTGGGGCGCGAGGCCCAATACATCGCCAGCCCCGGCACCTACGATCAAAAACACATTCAACGCACAGGCCAATTGCGCGACTGCATCGCCTATGGTCCTGGCATCCTCGATTTGGCCCACCAACCCGATGAGTACGTGGGCATTGACGAATTGGTGCAGTCTGCTGGGGTGATGGCCTTGGCGGTCCTTGACTTGCAGGGGGTCTTGCCCCTGATGTCTCACTGAAGAGGAGTTCTCATGCACCCTCTGGATGCCAACGCCAGCGACCCGCTGGTGATGGGCTGGATGCAAGGCTCGCCGCCTGCGCCCGATCGCGTGGTGCGCTGGGCTGACATGGGCATGTACAGCTTTCCCAAGTCGCGCTGGGCCTTGTCCCACTACAGCCAGTTGCGCCCCGTCAAGCGCATCGACCGGGGCAATGCCCCCGCCTCGGTCTTGCCCTGGGAAGGGCGCGACGACCTGGACGACGTGATGAGCACCCCCATGGGCAGCTCGCAAAGCCACACCTGGGCGCAATCGCTGCAGGCCAACTACACCGATGCCATCGTGGTGTTATGGCGGGGTCGCCGGGTCTACGAACGCTATTTTGGCGTCATGGACGAGCGCCGTGCCCACATGTGCATGTCGGTCACCAAATCCTTCACGGGGACCTTGGCCGCCATGCTGGTTGACGAAGGCGCGCTCGATTTGCAGCGCAGCGTCACCCACCATGTGCCCGAGTTGGCCCACAGCGCCTATGCCAACGCCACGCTGGATCAGGTCCTGGACATGCGCATTGGCGTTCGCTACAGCGAAAACTACGCCGACCCCCAGGCCGACATTTGGGACCATGCGCGCGCCGGGGGCGTGTTTCCCCCGCGACCAGGCGACCCGCCTGCCATGGGGTTCAGGCCTTACCTGTGCACGCTGCGCCCTGAAGGTCAGCATGGCGAGGGCTTCACCTACAAAACCGTCAACACCGATGTGCTGGGCTGGGTGCTTCATCGCGTGACCGGGCACGATGTTGCCCGGCTGATCCAAGACAGCTTCTGGCAGGTGTTGGGCATGGAGCACGACGCCTATATGGGGGTGGACGATCTGGGCACCGACTTTGCAGGCGGCGGCCTCAACTGCACGCTGCGGGATCTGGCCCGCTTTGGCGAGATGATGCGCTGCGGCGGCGAATACCAGGGGCAGCGCGTGCTCAGCGAGCGCACGGTGGCGGACATCGCGGGTGGCGGCAGCACCGAGGCGTTCAAGACCGGGGGCTATGCCACCTTGCCGGGTTGGAGTTACCGGCGCATGTGGTGGGTGTCGCACAACGCGCATGGCGCCTACATGGCGCGGGGCATCCATGGGCAAAGCCTGTACATCGATCCCAAGGCCGAGATGGTCATTGCCCGATTTGCTTCTCACCCCATGGCCAGCAACGTGCACAACGATGCCGTGACCTTGCCCGCCTTCGAGGCCATGGCCAGGGCCTTGATGGCGTGATCCGGTTGGGTGCGCCCTGCTGCAAGGCCTCAGGCCGCGTCTGACTTCGCCCAGGCCAGGCTGGGTCTGGCCACAGGCACGGCCGATTCAAAAGCCCGTGCAACGCGCAAGACCATGGCGTCATCGAACATGCGCCCGACAAACTGGATGCCCAAGGGCAGGCCTTCGCTGCTGAGCCCACAGGGCACGGTGATGGCCGGTTGCTGCGTGAGGTTGAAGGGGTAGCTGTAGGGCGTCCACCCCAGCATGGCTTGAGCCGACATGGGCGTGTGGCCTGCGGGCTTGGCGTCAAAGGCGGGCACGGCCACCGACGGCGTGACCAGCACATCCCAGTTCGTCATGAATTGCCGCATGTGCGAGCCCAGGAGCCCCCGCTCCATGTTGAGCGCATGCAACTGAGCCAGGTCGATCGATTCACCCAGCTTCACCTCGGCGGCGAAGTCGGGATCGGTCTGCGCCCGTTGCGCTTCGCTCAGGCCGCGCCAGATCGTGGCTGCGCCTGCAAACCACAGGCCTGTGCTGATGTGCAGGGGATCGGCAAAGCCGGGGTCGACCTGTTCCACCTGTGCCCCCAGGGCTTGCAGGATCTTCACGCCCCGCTCCACCGCCTGCGCCACCTCGGGATGCAGGTTGCGCACATGGCCCAGGGTGGGCGAGTAGGCCACGCGCAAGCCGCGCACGCCGTCATCGAGTCCCAAGGTGTAGTCGCGCCCCTCAAAGGGCAGCGAGGTCCAGTCGCGTGCGTCGGGCTGGCTCATCACGTTCATCATCAACGCCGCATCGGTCACCGACATCGTGTGGGGACCCAAATGCGCCACCGAGCCAAACGGCGACAAGGGGTAGGCCGGCACGCGGCCAAAGCTGGGCTTGAGCCCCACGTTGCCGCAAAAGGCAGCGGGGATGCGCACACTGCCTGCGCCATCGGTGCCCACGGCCAAAGGACCCAGCCCGGCGGCCACGGCGGCGGCGGCACCGCCCGACGAGCCACCGGGCGTTTTGCCCAAATGCCAAGGGTTGCGGGTGAGGCCGCTGCGCGGGGAATTGGTCTCGCCCTTGCAGCCATATTCGGGGGTGGTGGTCTTGCCCAGCAACACTGCACCCGCTTCGCGCAAGCGTGCCGTCACGGGGGCATCCACTTCCCAGCTCTGATTGACATCGATGGTGTGGCTGCCGCGCAAGGTCGGCCAACCCTTGGTGAGGATGAGGTCCTTGATGGTGGCAGGCACGCCCTCGAGCGCGCCCACCGGCGTGCCCTTGAGCCGGTGCGACTGCCAGGCAGCCTCGCTGCGCTGGGCTTGAGCCAGGGCAGAGGGCGCATCCACCAGGGTGAAGGCATTGAGTTGGGGGTTGAGCCGCTCGATGCGCAAGAGCAGGGCGCGGGTGACCTCCACCGGCGAGAGCTGCCCCGAGCGATAGGCATGCAACAACTCGGTGGCGGTCCATTCGCAAGGATCGTGGGATGCAGGCTTCATGGTCACTCCTTGGGACAAAACTCGGGACACAACTCAGGGCAAAAGCTTCAGCGGTTTAGGGGCGGGTGCGCATGTGCGCGGGCAAGTGCTGCCAGGCCAGATCACCGGGGTCTGCGGCCATGGGCGCGATGGACTTGCACACCAGCACCTGGCTGGCCATGGGGGTGAAGTCGGCGCGAAAGTGATTGGAGCTTTTCACGCCAATGATGCGCATGGCCTGGGCATCAATGCCCACCATGGCCAGCAGCACACGGTCGAGCAACTGGGCTTTGCCACTCACCACGGCAATCAGCACGCCATCGATGTCCAGGCAGGCGCTGGGTCCAAGGTTCACGGGTGCGCCCGTCATCATGGGACCGCGCAGGGTGGTGCGCCCGTCGCTCAGGGCACGCACAGTGAAGCGCCCGTGCAAGGGCGCAGGGCTGGGTCCTGCATAGGTGGGCACCGATTGACCCACACTCATCTCGATCACCGCACCCACACCGGCGGCATGGGCGGCGGCAGCGGCTTGCGGGTCGTACAGCATGCCCAGCGCGACTTGCTGGGCAAAGGCGCGACCAACTCCCTGAGCAACGAGTTCATGCAGCAAGCCCGTGGTGTTGCTGTCACCGCCCGCGCCGGGGTTGTCCTCGCTGTCGGCAATGACCACGGGACCTTGTGCGTGGGAGGCGGCGCTGGCCAGGCGCATGGCCTGACTCACGGCCGCTTTGGCCGTGGGGATGTCGCAGCGCCATTGTTCGGGCGGGCTTGCCAGCGACATCAAGGCCTGGGCAGCCGATTGCGCCACCTCGGGCTCATCGGCATGAGCCCACAGTACGGGGCCGCATTCGGCAAAGTCGGCAGCGGGAAAGCCCATGCAAAAACTCAAGGTCGCACCCGCTTGGGCTTCGAGCTGACCCAGTTGCTCATAAATCCCCTGAGCCGGTTGGATCCAGGTGCTTTGGGCATTGAGCGGGATCAGAAAGGGCAGGCGATGCACGGCCACAGCCTGGCGTCGCCCCAGGCGCAGGCGATGCTTGAGCAAGTCGGCGGCGCGCGCGCCAGTGTCGGCCATGTCGATGTGCGGGTAGGTGCGATAGCTCACCAGCGCATCGGCCAGTTCGATCATGCGGGCAGTGACATTGGCATGCAGATCCAGGCTCACCACGATGGGCACATGCGGACCAACGCAGGCCCGCACGCGAGCCAGCAACTCGCCCTCGGCATCGTCGGCATGCTCGGCCACGGCCGCGCCATGCAGGTCCAGGTAGAGGGCATCCAGCCCCTTGGCCATGGCCACTTGCACGTCGTGCAGCAAGTCGGCACTGATGCGCTCAAAGGCCTCGGTGGTGACATAGGACGATGGCGACGCGCCAGCCCACACCGAAGGCAGCACCTCCCAGCCCGCTTCGCGTGCCACGCGCACAAAGCCGGCGATGGCGATGTTGATGTCTTGCAGCTGGCTCAACATGGTGTCGCCCCGCTGATAGGGCGGGAAACCATCGCCCCGGTTGAACGCCTCCCAGGTGGCTAGGCTGGGGGCAAAGGTATTGGTTTCGTGCTGAAAGCCAGCCACGAGCACGCGCAAGGGGGAATGGGTCATGGGGTGGAGGGCGAGGCCCTGCGTTGAGCCAGGCCTTGGGGGGCGCAGGCCAGGAGGTGTTGGGTGTAGGCCTGCTGGGGCTGGGCATATACGCTGGAGGTGGGGCCTTGTTCCACGATGCGACCGTGCTGCATGACGATGACCCTGTCACACAGTTGCGCGGCCACCCGCAAGTCGTGCGTGATGAAGAGCAACCCCAGGCCCAGCTCACGCTGGATGTCGCGCAGCAAGTCCAGGATTTGCGCTTGCACCGACACATCCAGGGCTGAGACCGCCTCGTCGGCGACCAGCACCTCGGGCTTGCAGGCCAGTGCGCGCGCAATGGCAATGCGCTGGCGTTGGCCACCGCTGAACTGACTGGGGTAGCGCCCGAGCGATTCCACCGGCAAGCGCACCTGCTGGATCAGGGCCTCGGCCAGGGTCTGGGCTTGGCTGGCTGTGGCACCGAAATTCATCGCGCCTTCGACCATGGCCTGGCCAACGGTGCGGCGAGGGTTGAGCGAACGGTTGGGGTCCTGGAACACCACCTGCACGCGGTGGCGCAAGGGGCGCAGTTGCGATTCGCTGCACTGGGCCACTTCGGTGGTTCCCCAGTGGATGGTGCCCACCGTGGGGTCGATGAGGCGAATGAGGCAACGCGCCAGGGTGGACTTGCCCGAACCCGATTCGCCCACAATGCCCACGGTCTCGCCGCCCTTGAGGCTGAGGCTGGCATGTTGCAAGGCCACGGTGTCGTGGGATCGCCCCATCCAGTCGCGGCGCTGGTAGGTCTTGCCCACATCCAGGGCTTTGAGCCGGGCTTCGCCCTCGGGCTCGGGTCTGGGCGGCGGCGGGGTCATGCTGGGGACGGCATCGAGCAGCATGCGGGTATAGGCGGCCTGGGGTCTGAAGAGGACCTCGTCGCGCGGACCGCTTTCCACGCACACGCCCTGGTGCATCACCAGCACTTCGTCAGCGATGTCGGCCACCACCCCCATGTCGTGGGTGATGAACAGCACGGCGCTGCCTTGCTCGCGTTGCAACTCGGCAATCAAAGCCAGGATTTCTTTTTGGGTGGTGACATCCAGGGCTGTGGTCGGCTCATCGCAAATCAGCAAGGCGGGTTTGAGGATGACGGCCATGGCAATCACCACGCGCTGGCGTTGCCCGCCGCTCAACTGGTGCGGGTGGCTGCGCATGATGCGCTCAGGCTCCTGGATGTGCACGCGCGAGAGCACGCGGCGGATTTCTTCTTCGCGCTGTGGGCGCGGCCAGTCGGTGTGCGCGCGCAGCAGCTCATCGATCTGGTCGCCACAGGTCATCACCGGGTTGAGCGCCGTCATGGGTTCCTGGAACACCATGCCCATGGCCTTGCCGCGCAAATCGCGCAGCCGCCTGGGGCTGGCATCGAGCAGGGACTCGCCAGCGAGCAGGATCTGGCCTTGATCGGGATGCAAGCCTTTGGCCAGCAGCCCCATCACCGCGGTGGCCATGACCGATTTGCCCGAGCCCGATTCACCCACGATGCACAGCGTGCGACCGGGCTCGATGGACAAAGACAGCTCATGCACCGCATGCGGGCGATCAGCCCCTGCTGGCAGGCGCACACTCAGTCGTTCAATCTGCAGCGTGGCCATGGGGCATCACCTCTTGGCGAATTTGGGATCGAGCACGTCGCGCAGGCCGTCTCCCAATAAATTGAAGGCCAGCACCGTGGGCACCAGAAAGAGCGCCGGGAACAGCACATTGCCCGGGTATTGGCTGAACTGGGTGCGCCCCTCGGCCATGATGTTGCCCCAGGTGGGGATGTCAGCGGGCAGCCCCAGGCCAAGGAAACTCAGGATGGCTTCGGTGAGCACCGCAGAGGCCGCGACAAAAGTGCCTTGTACCAGCAAGGGCGCGAGCGCATTGGGCAGGATGTGGCGCGTGAGGATCACGGGCGTGGGCGTGGCCAGGGCGCGTGCGGCTTCAACGAAAGGCTCTTCGCGCAGGGTCAGCACCAGGGAGCGCACCAGGCGCGAGACGCGCGGCACCTCGGGAATGGCAATGGCCAGCACCACCGTGGCCACGCTCGCGCCAAGCGCCGCCACCAGGGCAATGGCCAGCAAAATGGCGGGGATGGCCATGAGGCCGTCCATGAAACGCATCAGGATCAGGTCCGCGCCGCGAAAGTAGCCCGCCAGCATGCCCACCAGCACGCCCACCAGCAAAGCCAGCGCCGCCGTGCAGGCGGCCACCAGCAGGGACACGCGAGCGCCATAGACCACCCGGCTGTAGAGGTCGCGGCCAAAGTTGTCCGAGCCCAGCCAGAAGTGGTGAGCCACCGTGCTGCCATCGGTGAGGGTAAAGGGACCAGCAAAGCCCGCTGTGCGGTTGATGTTGTTGTAGTCCATCTGCGCGGGGTCCACTGTGCCGAGCACGGGCGCTAGGACCGCCAGCACCAGCATGATCAGCAAGACAGTGAGGCCGAATCGAAAGGCCCCATTGGCCCAGAGTTTTGGCAAGGCATTCATCAGTAACGGATCCGGGGGTCAAGCACCAGGTAGCTCAGGTCCACGAGCAAATTGATGACCACATAGCTCACGGCAAAAAACAGCACCAGACCCTGGATCACCGGGAAGTCGCGGTTGAGCACCACGTCCACCGTGAGCGAGCCCAGGCCAGGGATGGCAAACACGGTTTCGGTCACCACCACACCGCCAATGAGCAAGGCCACGCCAATGCCAATCACGGTGACGATGGGGACAGCGGCATTGCGCAGGGCATGACGCAACAGCACGACCTGCTCTCTCAAGCCTTTGGCACGAGCCGTGCGGATGTAGTCTTCGGTCAAGGCCTCGGACACACTCGCGCGCGTGATGCGCGCAATGAGCGCCACATAAATGATGGACAAGGCCATCCAGGGCAAGATCAGTTGACGCGCCCAGGCCAGCACCCCCCCTTTACCGCCCAGCGGCTCATAGCCTTGCACGGGCAGCCATTGCAGCTGCATGGCAAACACATAGATCAGCACATAACCGGTGACAAACACGGGCACAGAAAAGCCCGCCACCGACACCACCGAGAGCAGCCGATCGAGCCAGCCACCCATGCGCGCGGCCGCTACCGTGCCCAGGGGCACGGCCATGAGCACGGCCAGCAGCATGGTGCCCAAGGCCAGCGAGGCCGTGGGCTCCAGGCGCTGCACGATGAGCTGGGTCACGGGCTTGTTCAAGAAATAGGAATGCCCCAGGTCACCTTGCAAGACCTTGCCCATCCAGATGCCGTATTGCACCGGCAGGGGTTCATTCAGACCCAGGTGCGTGCGGATTTGCTCGATGTCGGCCGGGGTGGCCGAGTTGCCCGCAATCACGGCGGCCGGGTCGCCCGGTGCCAAGCGCAGGATCAGAAAGACCACGCACGAGACCACGAACAACACCGGGACCACCGCCAGCAGGCGGGTGAGCACAAAACGCAGCATCGCGGCTTACTTCTTGGTGATGTTCCACATCACGGGCACGCCCGGCGTGGTGAGCACGCCGTCGATGTTGCTGCGAATGGCCGAGGGCTGCTGGTACTGACCCAATGGCGCGTGGGTGGATGTCTCCATGGCCACGGCCTGGATGTCGCTGGCGATTTTTTTCTTGGCGGCCGTGGAATCGGCACGGGCGAAGTCGGCCTTGAGCTTTTCAATGCGGGGTTCGTTTTGCCAACCAAACCAACCGTTATCGCCCTTGGCATTGAGCATGGCCATGGTCAGGGGGTTGGCAATGTCGCCAGCCGTCCAGGCGGTGAGGAAGAGGTTCCAGCCCCCGGCGCTGGGCGCGTCCTTCTTGGCGCGGCGAGCCACCAGCGAAGCCCAATCCATTTGCTGGAAGTCCACCTTGAAGCCCACGGCCTCGAGCTGTTGCTTGGCCACCAGCGGGATCTTGGCGATGGAGGCCAGATCGGTGGGGCGCATCAGCACCACGGGCTCACCCTTGTAGCCGGCCTCGGCCAGCAAGGCCTTGGCTTTGGCCACATTGGGTACACCGGTGAAGTCGCCCGTGTTCTCGTCGGCAAAGGTCGTGCCGCAAGGGTAGATGCTTCGGCACACGCGCCCCAGCTCAGGCACGCCCACCTGGGTGGCGATGTAGGCCTGCTGCCCCATGGCCAGCATGGCGGCTTGACGAATCTTGGGGTTGTCAAACGGGGCATGCAAATGGTTAAAGCGCATGATGAAGGCCAGACCCGCCGGGGCGAAGTCGATCACCTTCACGCCTGCCGTTTGCTTGAGCGTGTTGTATTGCTCAAAGGCAGGTTGCTCGACCATGTCCACTTCGCCGGCCTTCAAGGCATTGAACTGGGTCTGTGGGTCACGGATGATCACCCATTCCACGCGGTCAAAGTTGACCTGGCGGCCACCGGCCAGGGCGCTCGAGGGCTCATTGCGTGACTTGTACTTGGGGTTGCGCACATACACCGCCTTGGCGCCTGGCTGGAATTCATCGGCCTTGAAGATGAAAGGACCCGAGCCAATGGTTTCCTTGATTTGCTCAGTGCCAGGGGTGTTGGCCACGCGCTCGGGCATGATGAAGGGCACGTTGGACGAGGCCTTGCCCAGGGCATCGAGCACGATGCCGCAAGGCTCTTTGAGCACCATGCGGAAGGTGTCGGCGCTGGGGGTTTCATAGCGGTCGATGAAGGTGGCCAGCACGCCGCCCATGGCGTCACGCGAGGACCAGCGCTTGAGCGAGGCCACCACATCGGCGCTGGTGACGGGCTTGCCGTCGTGGAATTCCAGGCCACTGCGCAGCTTGAAGGTCCAGGTTTTCTTGTCGCCCGAGACCGAGTAGGTGTCCACCATCTGGGGCTTGATGTCGCCCTTGGCGTCCTCGGAGAACAGGGTGTCGTAAATCATGTAGCCATGGTTGCGGGTCACAAAGGCCGTGGTCCAGATGGGATCGAGCGAGCCCAGATTGGCATGCGGTACAAAACGGAACACCTTGGTGTCGCTTTGCGCCTGCGCCGGGGTCGCCAGCCAGCTGGCACAGACCAGGGTCGCCGTTGCCAGCGAAGCCACAAAAGAACGTCGGATCATGAACGCTTCTCCTAAAAGGGTGAAAGTGAATACCCAAGCCCGATGAACGGGACAAGCGGCAAATATAGCCAAGCCCCAAAGCAAACCCCCCCGTGAAAACCCATGCGTGTAAATTGGGGTCAGATTACATTTCTGTTTGCACAGCTTGTTGGAGATGATGATGCAAAGTCCGTTGATGGTGGGTTGGGGGCACACCCCATTTGGCAAACACGATGCCTTGGATCTGGAAGACCTCTTTCGCATGGCCGCGCAACCCGCCCTGGAGATGGCGGGCGTCGCACCCGCTGACATCGATGGCATTTTTGTGGGCACCTTCAATGCAGGCTTTGTGCCCCAGGACTTCAGCGCGACCACCGCCGCCGTGGCCATGCCCGAGTTTCGCCATACCCCTGCCGTGCGCATGGAAAACGCCTGCGCCACCGGCTCGGCGGCCATCTGGGCCGCGCTCGATGCCTTGCAAAGCGGGCGCATGCAGCGGGTGCTGGTGGTCGGCATGGAGAAGATGAACACCTTGCCCAACGCACAAATTGGCGAGGTCTTGCTCAAGTGCTCTTATGTGAAGGAGGAGGCGGGCCGCCCCGGCGGCTTTGCAGGCATCTTCGCCACCATTGCCCAGCACTATGCCGAGCGCTTTGGCGATCCATCGGACGCACTGGCTCAGATCGCCGCCAAGAATCACGCCAATGGCGTGCGCAACCCTTGGGCGCATCTGCGCCGGGACCTGGGCTACGACTTTTGCCGCCACGTGTCCGACAAGAACCCCGTGGTGGCGGGCTTGCTCAAACGCTCTGACTGCTCGCTGGTGTCCGATGGGGCGGCTGCTGTGGTTTTGTCGATGCAGCCCACAGGCTCAGGGCCAAAGGTGCGCTGGCGTTCGCGCACCCAGGTCAACGAATGGTTGCCCTTGTCGCGCCGCGACCCCACCCGCTTTGAGGGCACGGCCATGGCCTGGCAAAAGGGGCTGGCCGATGCCGGCGTGGGCCTGGACGACCTCGATGTGGTGGAAACCCACGATTGCTTCACCGTCGCCGAATTGCTCACCTACGAGGCCATGGGCTTGGCGCCACAAGGCGCGGGCACGCGGGTGATCGCCGAGGGTGTGACCACGCGAGACGGGCGCTTGCCCGTGAACCCGTCGGGCGGCCTCAAGTCGCGCGGCCACCCCATTGGCGCCACCGGTGTGTCGCAGCACGTGATGATGGCCATGCAACTGAGCGGCACGGCGGGCGACATGCAAATCCCCAACGCCCAACACGGCGCGGTCTTCAACATGGGCGGTGCGGCGGTGGCCAATTACTTGAGCGTCCTGGAGCGCGCATGAGCGATCGCCACACGCAGGTGATGAACCTGTCCGAATTGCTGCGCCAGACCGCGCGGCAATTCCCCCATCGGCCTGGCCTCATCCACCGTGAGCTGCAATGGACCTGGCGCGAGATCGATGCGCACGTCGACGCCATGGCGCAGGCTCTACGTCAGCTCGGGGTCCAGCCCGGCGACAAGTTGCTGGTGCACTCGCGCAACAACTTGGCGCTCTTTGAAAGCGCCTGGGTGGCGTTTCGGCTGGGCTGTGTCTGGGTGCCCACCAATTTCCGGCTTGCGCCTCCCGAGGTGGCCTACCTGGGTCAATCCAGCGGGGCGGTGGTCATGGTCTACGAACAAGGCTTTGAAGACCATGTGGCGGCCGTTCGCGCCAGCTGCCCGGCCTTGCGCGAGGTGATCTGTGTGGGGTCGCCCCAGCCCGGCGAGCACAGCTGGAACGCGTTGGTGGACCAGCACCTGGGGCAAGCCCATCCCAGCGAGCGCGTGCACCCGGACACACCCTTGTGGTTCTTCTACACCTCTGGCACCACGGGGCGCCCCAAGGCGGGCGTGCTCACCCATGGGCAAATGGCCTTTGTGGTCACCAACCATCTGGCTGACCTCATCCCCAGCACCACCGAGCACGATGCCTCGATTGCGCCAGCACCCTTGTCGCATGGCGCGGGCATCCATGCCTTGCTCAACGTCGCGCGCGGTGCACCCACCGTGCTCATGCCCGGCGAGCGCCTGGACCCCGAAGTGTTTTGGCAATTGGTCGAGCGGCACCGTGTGAGCAACCTGTTCACCGTGCCCACCATCGTCAAAACGCTGGTCGAGCATCCGGCGGTGGACCAGTACGACCACAGCAGCCTGCGCTATGTGATTTATGCGGGTGCGCCCATGTACCGCAGCGACCAGCAACTGGCCTTGCGCAAACTCGGTAGGGTGCTGGTGCAGTACTTTGGCCTGGGCGAGGTGACGGGCAACATCACCGTGCTGCGCCCCGATCAGCACCACGCAGACGATGACCATCCCGATGCCAATGTGGGATCTTGCGGCCGCCCGCGCACGGGCATGGAGGTGTCCATCCAGGATGCCCAGGGGCGGCTGTTGCCAGCGGGTGAAGTGGGCGAGATCTGCTGCCGCGGACCCGCGGTGTTCAATGGCTATCACGACAACCCCGAGGCCAGCGCCAAGGCCTTGCGCGGGGGCTGGTTCCACACGGGCGACCTCGGGCGCATGGACGAGCGCGGCTTTGTCTACATCACCGGCCGCGAGTCCGACATGTACATCTCGGGCGGCTCCAATGTCTATCCGCGCGAAGTGGAAGAGGTCATCCTCATGCACCCGGCTGTGCTGGAAGTGGCCGTGCTGGGTTTGCCCGATGCGCAATGGGGCGAGATCGGTGCCGCCGTCATCGTCTGCCGCGAAGGCATGACCCTGAGCGAGGCCGAATTGATGGCGCACCTCGATGGGCGTTGCGCCAAATACCGCTGGCCACGCCAGGTGCACTTCTGGCCCGCGCTGCCCAAGTCGGGCTACGGCAAGATCGTCAAGAAAGACATTCGCGAACGCCTGCTGAACCCCTCATAAATGGGGTCAGATGACATTTTTGGTGGGGCACTCAGGGGCAGAAGTGGCTCGGGTCCATGGTGCGCAGATCGGGCGCAATCAGCGGCTTGAAGTCCATGGCGTCGAGGATGTCGCGTTGCACATCGATGCCAGGCGCAACCTCGAACAACTCCACGCCCTGCGGCGTGAGCCGGAAGCTGCCCCGCTCCGTGAGGTAGAGCACGGTTTGCCCACGCACGGTGCCTTGCGGGCCGCTGTAGGTGATTTGCGCCACGTTGGCCACGAGCTTGTTCACCTGGCCTTGCTGAACGACTCGCATCTGCCCATCGCCCGTGGCGAGCTCAACGCCCTTGGCCGCGAAGGTGCCGCAAAACACCACCTTGCGGGCGTTTTGCGCGATGTCGATGAAGCCGCCGGGTCCAACGGCCAAGCCGCCGAGCTGGCTCACGTTCACATTGCCCTGGGCATCGAATTCGCCAAAGCCCAGAAACGCCACATCCAGACCGCCGCCGGCATAAAAGTCGAACTGCGTGGGCGCATCGAGCATGGCCGTGGCATTGCGGGCATAGCCAAAGAGCACGCCGTCCATGAGCGTGCCGCCATAGGTGCCGTGTTCGATGGTCTGGTAGATGCGGTGTTGTTCATCGCGCGCGGCGATGAGCCTGGCCACCGCATCGGGGATGCCCACGCCGTAATTCACCACCGGACGGGGCTTGTCGGTGTTGAACAACTCCTCAATGGCGCGCTTGGCAATCGCCTGCCGCTCGCCAAAGGATTCAATGGAGCCGGCCTTGGCGCGTTCGCTGGCCAGGTCCAGCGCCATGCTGGCCTCGCGCGCTGCGCCCGTGAGCTCGCCGCTGAAAGCCGGGTCAAAGCCGATGTCGTAACTGGTTTGCTGCTCTGCATGGACCACGATGGCATCGACCCAGGCCGAGGGGATGCGCACCTCGCGCGCTTTGAGCGCACCTTTGGGCAGTCGCTCCTTGACCTGCACGATGACCTTGCCGCCGCTGTTGCGGGCTGCCAGCGCCAGCGCCGTGGCGTCGAGGTTGGCCGCCTCGTGTTCAAAGCTGATGTTGCCGTCTTCGTCGGCGGCGCTTGCGCGCACGATGGCAATGTGAATCGGGAAGGTCTTGTAGCGCAGGTATTCACGCCCATCAAAGGTGACGACTTCGCTCAGGTCCTCTTGCGCGGCCTGGTTCATCTTGCCGCCACCCAGCCGGGGGTCGCACACCGTGCCCAGCCCCACATGGGTGAAGAGGCCGGGACGCCCAGCGCCAATCTCGCGCATCAGCTGGCTGCTCACGCCGCCGGGCAGGATGTAGGCCTCAATCTTGTTGTCCAGGGCCAGCTGCTGCATGGCCGGTGACCAGACCCAATGCCCTCCAATGACACGCCGCACCAGGCCTTCATGGGCAAAGCAATTCATGCCCTTGGTCTTCTTGTCGCC
>RGCL01000040.1 GCA_009919175.1 Betaproteobacteria bacterium | reverse complement strand
ATCGCACCTTTGCGATTGCGCACCAGGACACGGCGGGCAACACGGGCACTGCGGGGACGGAGACGGTGACGGTAGACACAACTGCACCCACCCTGACCAGCGCAGTCACCAACACTGACGGCACTCAAATCGTCCTCACCTACGACGAGAACCTCCTCACCACCACCACCAATCAAGCTGCAACCACCGCCTTCACCGTCTTGGTGGGCGGCGCTGAGCAAACAGTCAGCTCGGTTGCCTCATCGGGCAATACCGTCACCCTGAACCTGAGCAGCGCCATCACCAGCGGACAAACCGTCACCGTGGCCTACGCCGACCCCACCTCGGGCGACGACATCAACGCCGTGCAAGACCTCAGTGGCAACGACGCCGCCACTTTGGCGGCAACTAGAGTCACCAACAACTCCACGTCTTCCTCTGGCCCGAGTTTGGCCAGTGTGCAAAAGTTGGATAACGTCACCAATCTGGATGTTCGATCCGCACTGGTCATTGCATTTGACAGTCCCATTTCCTTGAATTCCGGGAAGATCAAAATCCTTGACGACATGGGAACCAGTGGCTGGATACATAAAAATACAGCCGCGAACGGATCCATCCAAGATACGTCCGACAACGATATCGTGATCACCTTGGCAAATGGCGTCGTGACCGCCATCAGAATTGGTGACATCGATCGAACCAGCCGATTTGATTTGGCCAAATCCGTGACGGTGAATGGGAACAACTTGGTGATTGACCTCACCCAGAAAATTGCCTCAGGCCCTGGATACAGCGAGGGCATAACCAGCGTGGACAAGTCTACCTCTGACCTTGAACATACTGCATTTGATTGGGATTTTGGATCGAACTATCACGTTGAATTCGATGCCGGCATTGTCAAAAATGCCAACAACAAAACGAACGCAGCACTCAGCGACAGCACAACGCTCAACTTCACCACGGTGACGCCATCGATCGGCACGACGGCAACGGCCTCACAAATCATGGATTCAACCGGGGCCAGTACAACACTATCCGCTGGGAAAAGATGGGTCAGTGGCAATCAAAACCAGGTCTCTGGCGCCGCTCAGGTCATTGACATGAATCAGGGCGATGTCGCTGTGGTCATCGACTCGATGGGTGAAAGTACGCGCGGAACCAATTTAGCGGGCAATGTCCAACTCAATAACTTTGATACCGATGATCTGATTTACATGGACAACCATGGCGACATGTCCATGATCACAACGGATGGCCTCGCAGTCGGCAATCCAGCAACCTGGTCAAACACCACCAGAACTTTAAACAATCCCTCAGGAAGCACCTCCGTTCTTCACGTTTATACGGACGCAGGCGATACGGGAGTTAATGTTGTCGGAGATCAATTTCTTGACAGCACGCTTCTTGACAGCAACTCGAAAAGTCAAAACATAGTGATTTTTGGCTAAAAAAATCAAAGCAACTTTTAACTTCAATTTCATTCGGAAACATCATGGCTGCATCCATCAAATACTTCATCAAATCAACGATCCCTACTTTTACCGATTGGTCTTGGTACTTGAACGGGTTCACTGTCGCCAACACGCAGGTTGAGTTTTTTGGAGGCACTCAAGCAGATAGTGTGCGGGTTGGTGCGGGCGCCTCTGCAAACTTGAATGATGTATTTGCCAGCTCAGGAAACGATACGTTGTATCTGACCGGGAATTTTGAAGACTACACGCAGACTGTGGTTGGGTCGGTCTATACATTCACCCGCAAAGGGAGCACGTCCGAAGTGATTTCCTTTGTGTCGAGCGCTGACAATGACGTGGTTTATTTTGCGAATGGCCATGTGGTGGTTGGGGGAACGTCTGCGCAGCCCAATGGACGCAGTAGTTTGCAAAACATGAATACGGGCAAACTACGCCTCATTGAGGCAGGTGATTTAGTTGCAGGCGGGACGCCTACTAACCCCCAATCCGGTGTCCCCAGCCCAAACACAACAAAAGTCAAAATTGTTGTGACAGGCACATCAGATGTCGACATTGCCGAGCTTCAAACATCGGGCATGAGCGCAGAGATATATGGCGGTGGAGGTGTCGATAAGTTCTATGTCAGGCAAGGCACGAGTGCCAATGCCCAGCAGATGTTTACAAGCAGGGGCAATGATGTTTTGTATTTGACAGGAAATTTTTCGGAATACACACAAAACGTCAATGGCACTGTTTACACCTTCACACGCAATGACAACCCCTCCGAGGTGGTGAGCTTCGTGTCTGGCAGCGATAACGATGTGGTTTACTTTAAAGACGGCCATTTTGTCGTGGGGGCGTCGTCGGCTCAACCCAAAGGCCGAAGTGCCTTGCAAGACCCAAATACAGGTAATTTCCGATTGATCGACGCAAATGACATGGTCGCAGGTGGCACCCCCCTGCCTGCCTCTGCCAACGCCCCCAAAATCAGCAGCATTGCCATCGACTCGGCCACCGGTGCGGTCAATCAGACACTGAACGAACGCGATGTCGTCAGCATCAAAGTCACCATGAGCGAAGCCGTGACCGTCAGTGGCACACCTCGGCTCAAATTGGACATTGGTGGTACCGAGGTGTGGGCTGACTATTCTGCGGGCACTGGAACTGCACCAACTGCAATATTGACCTTCAAGTACACCATTCAGGACAAACAAACCGATGCCAATGGCATCAGCATCCCCTCCAATGCCTTGGACCTCAACAAAGGCACGATCAAAAGCAGTTCATCCAGTCTCGATGCGTCGCTCACCAATGACACGGTAGCCGACAACGCCAGTTATGGCGTGGACGCCACTGTCCCAACCATCAGCAGCAAAACAACGGGAGCCATTGCACCGGGTGCAGATCTCAGCCTCACTGTCAGTAAAGTGGTGAGCAAATCCATCTCGGGGTCGATCACCATTTACAGGGCTGATGACTCAGTGGTTGAAGAGATCAACATCAACTCGGACAACATCAGCCTTAACTCCACCAGTGGGACCAGCACAACCATCACCATCAATCCAACCCATGATCTGAAGGCTGGCACGAGTTACTACGCAAAGATCAGTGACGGCGCATTCCAAGACAAGGCCGGCAACAATCTCATGGGCATCACCGATCAATCCTGGAAATTCAATGCTGCCAATCTGAGCACCACCGTCAATTCCAAAGTGGGCGCGAATGCGGATTCACAAATCAATTCCGCCGATCTTGGCACTTGGTCTCTTTCAGGCACTGTCAATGACAATAACTTGAATGCAACAAACATCGCGATCAAGTTCATCACCTTCACGTCAACCGACCTCTTAACTGTCGTCACCCTGACCTCTTCAACGCCCGGGCTCGCCATGCCCACAGTGGGTGCAGACAAAACATGGAAATTGGCCAGTTCAACGATCTGGACTGATTTGCTCGTCAGTAGCAAAACCTATTCCGTCTCGGTTGAGTTGAGCGGCCAGGTGGGAAGCACTCCAGCCCTTGGCTCTGGAACCCTCCCGACCAATTTGTCTTACGACGTGGCGAAGCCCACATCACCCACTCTGAAATTGGAGGTGGACTCCGGGAGCTCCGACCAAGACTTAGTCACCAACAACGGCACCATCACGGTCAGTCAGCTTGAAATTGAAGTTGGCTCGACATGGCAATATTCAGTGGATTCTGGCGCGAATTGGCAAACAGGCGATAAGCCCAATAATGCTGGGGTCGCCAATTTCAAATTGACCTCGGACATTCCCAGGGCCACATTCAGTGCAGGGCAAATCCAGGTCAGGCAAACCGATGCCGCAGGCAATACATCGCAAGTCGTGAAGTCTGATAAGACATTGGTATTGGACACTTTCGCGACTGATAAGCCAACCTTCAGCGACGTGCCAACAACTGACAACAAAGAAAAACCAACCCTCAAGGTCACCTTTTTTCCCGAGTCCTCTCAGTCCACCTTTGGCGCGGTCAGCGGTGATGTCGTTGAAATTTATGAGGGCCTGGTCAAGCTGGGGAGTGCGACGCTCACTGCCACTGACATCAGTAACAAATGGGTTAACGTCACGGTTGACCTCACGCTCCTGAACAGGACAAGGACATCACTGGACGGAAGTCACATCTTCAAGTCAAAAATTGTCGATGTAGCCGGAAATTCATCGGCTTTCAGTGACGAAGTCACTTACACACTGGATACCACCCCCCCCAGCGGCGGCACCGGCATGAAATTGATGAGTGTGACTTCCTCTCCCACTGACCCAACCCTAGACGATGCCTACACCAACCAAGACTCGGGCAGCGCGGTCTTCATCTACACCGGCACTGATCTGGTCACTGGCGAGCGGTTCCAGTACAGCAAAGATAACGGCACCACCTGGGCTGATGTGAGCTCGACCAACCTCAACACCACCACCAAAACCATCACCATCGACAGCCTGGACCTCAAAAACAGCCCCAATGTTCAGATCCGCGCCATCGATGCCGTAGGCAACGCCATCACCCTGGCCAATCAGCAGATCACCTACGACAACGTCGCACCCACAGGCGGCAGCGGCATGAGCTTCACGAATGTGAGCTCCTCTGGCTCAACAACAGGTGCCATCACCAGCCTAGCCTCGGGCAGCGTGGTCTTCACCTACGAGGGCGCTGATCTGGCCGCTGGCGAGCGGTTCCAGTACAGAGTGGGCACCGGCACCTGGGCTGATGTGAGCTCGACCAACACCTCCACCAATACCGTGACCATCGACGGTCTGCCGCTCAGCGGCAGCCCCAATATCCAGATCCGCGCCGTCGACCGCGCTGGCAACGCCACCGCCACCCTGGCCACTCAGCAGATCACTTATGACAACGTCGCGCCCACAGGCGGCAGCGGCATGAGTTTCACGAAAGTGATCTCCTCTGACTCAACACAAACAGGTGCCATCACCAACATAGCCACTGGCAGCGTGGTCTTCACCTACACGGGCGCTGATCTGGCCACGGGCGAGCGGTTCCAGTACAGCAAAGATAACGGCACCACCTGGACTGATGTGAGCTCGACCAACATCAACACCACCGACAATACCGTGACCATCGGCGGCCTGACGCTCAGCAACAGCCCCAAAGTTCAGATCCGCGCCATCGATACCGCAGGCAACGCCACTGGCACCCTGGCCTCTCAGCAGATCACTTATGACAGCACTGCACCCACTGGCGTTTCGGGCATGCGCTTCACGAAAGTGAGTTCCTCTGTCTCTGATCCGACCCCAAACGATGCCACAACCAGCCTAGCCACAGGCAGCGTGGTCTTCACCTACACGGGCGCTGATCTGCCCACTGGCGAACGGTTCCAGTACAGCAAAGATAACGGCTCCACCTGGTCTGATGTGAGCTCGACCAACATCAACACCACCGACAAGACCGTGACCATCGACGGCCTGCCGCTCAGCAGCAGCCCCATCGTTAAGATCCGCGCCGTCGACCTCGTCGGCAAATCCACCTCCCTGGCCACTCAGCAGATCACCTACGACAACGTCGCACCCACAGGCGTCAGCGGCATGAGTTTCACGAACGTGAGTTCCTCTGCCCTGGATCAAAACCTCAGCGATGCCATCACCAACCAAGACACGGGCAGCGTGGTCTTCACCTACGAGGGCGCTGATCTGCCCACTGGCGAGCGGTTCCAGTACAGCAAAGATAACGGCACCACCTGGGCTGATGTGAGCTCGGCCAACCTATCAGGCAAAACCATCACCATCGATAGCGTCGACCTCAAAAGCAGCCCCACAGTTAAGATCCGCGCCGTCGACCTCGCCGGCAACACCACCGCCCTGGCCTCTCAGAAGATCACCTCTGACCAAACTGCACCCACTGGCGTCACGGACATGAGCTTCACGAAAGTGAGTTCCTCTGACTCTGATCCGACCCCAAACGATGCCACAACCAGCCTAGCCACAGGCAGCGTGGTCTTCACCTACACGGGCGCTGATCTGCCCACTGGCGAGCGGTTCCAGTACAGCAAAGATAACGGCTCCACCTGGGCTGATGTGAGCTCGGCCAGCATCAATACCACCGACAATATCGTGACCATCGGCAGCCTGCCGCTCAGCGGCAGCCCCACAGTTCGGATCCGCGCCGTCGACCTCGCCGGCAACACCACCGCCCTGGCCTCTCAGAAGATCACCTACGACAACGTCGCACCCCAAGGCATCACGGACATGAGCTTCACGAAAGTGAGTTCCTCTCTCTCTGACCCAACCCCAAACGATGCCAACACCAACCAAGACACGGGCAGCGTGGTCTTCACCTATACCGGAACTGGTCTGGCCACTGGCGAACGGTTCCAGTACAGCTTGGGCAGCAGCGGCATCTGGCTTGATGTGAGCCCGAGCAACATATCCGGCAAAACCGTGACCATCGATAGCGTCGAGCTCAAGAGAAGCCCCATCGTTAAGGTCCGCGCCATCGATGCCGCAGGCAACGCCACTGACACCCTGGCCTCTCAGCAGATCACCTCTGACCAAACTGCACCCACAGGCGGCTCTGGCATGAGTTTCACGAGCGTGAGTTCCTCAAACCTGGATCAAAACCTCAGCGATGCCACCACCAATCAAGCGTCGGGTAGCGTGGTCTTCACCTACATGGGGGCTGATCTGGCCACTGACGAGCGGTTTCAGTACAGCAAAGATAACGGCATCACCTGGGCTGATGTGAGCTCGACCGACACCACCGCCAATACCGTGACCATCAATGGCCTGGACCTCAGGAATAGCCCCAAAATCCAGATCCGTGCCGTCGACCTCGCCGGCAACGCCACCGCCCTGGCCTCTCAGCAGATCACCTACGATGGGAGCACCTCCGACACCGCGAGCATCGTGACATCTGCCGATGCAGCGAGCAATCCCACCAAGCTACTGACGAGCAAAGAGCTCAACAGATACCTGCTGATCGTTCAACCCACTTCCACCCCATGGGATCCGAGCGAGATTGAGGTGAAGTCCAACGGGGTCAATGTGGCCTTGAATAAAGCTGTTTATGTGGGCGCGCAGGGGTCATCGTCTGCAGCCTCCAATCTCGTGGATGGATCAACCTCCACCAACTATCACAGCGACATCACACCGAATGACAAAGACTTCAAAGAGCCCACCAACCAATGGTTGATGGTGGACCTGGGCGCGGCCTATGCCATTGACAGCGTCACTTGGAAGAGTCGAGATGGCACAACGGATCAAAACACGATCTATGCCAAGCGCCAGTCCACTGTAGAGATCTTTGCCTCCAACACCAGCTTCATGGGAAGTAGCGGCGCAAAACTGATAGATCACGGCAAACTGGATACCACCACATTAGACGGGCTGCGCAGGGGTGACTATGCCAACACGCAAATTTTGAAGGTCAAGGACTCAAACACGGACAACAGCATCAGCACCCAATCCACCTCAGACATTGAGAAACCCACAATCACCGTCTATTTCAATCAGAATGCCTCGGCAAGCGATCAACTCGACATCTTGGATGGGAATGTCAGGATTGAATCAAGATCGTTAACCGAACAAGACATCACCAAAGGCTATGTGAATGTCTCCTTGACCCAACCGCTGAGCCAAGGTGACCATGCACTTAAGGCCATCATCACCGATAAACAGGGCAACCGGAGCACCAAAGGAAACGTCATGGTGTTCTCGTTGAATTCGCTCACGCCCTCCCTGTCGCTCGAGAAAGACACCGGCACGGCGGGAGACAACAACACCAGCAATGGCCAGGTGAACATCACGAATCTCGCCTCAGGTGCAAGCTGGGAGTACAGCACGGACAACGGCACAAACTGGAAAACTGGATCAGGCACAAGCTTCACATTGTCAAAAGGCACGTATGCAGATGGATATATCCAGGCCAGGCAAACCGCCAACAGCAAGACCTCGGATATCAACAAGCTGGGGGGAGGGCAATTGGTGGTGGACACGGACGCTCCAAGTTACATCGCCATCACCTCGGTCTACAGCGGCACGCAAACCAACCTCATTCCTGCCAAGCAGGCCTTAACGCGCTACCTTCTGATTACTACGCCCAGTACCCAGCCGTGGGACCCTGCCGAGCTTGAGGTGTTTTCCAACGGGATCAATGTTGCCAAAAACAAGTCAGTGAAAGTCGGTGCCCAGGGGGAGTTTGGCACCTACAAAGGATCTAATTTGGTCGATGGATCGATGGATACCTACTATCACAGCAATTACGATCCGTACTTTATTCAACCTAATCAATGGCTGATGGTTGATTTGGGCGCGTCCTATCAAATTGACCAAATCAATTGGAAGAGTCGGGTCGGGTTGTCAACACTGAGCACTTATTACAACGACCGTCAGAACTCTGTGGCCATTTACACCTCGAATGACGACTTCACCACGTCCATGAGCCTGACGGATTCCAGCGGAAGGGCCCAAACGCTCAGTACTGCAATGGCAAAAACCCTGGAAGCGGGCGGCTATAACAATTACAAGGCCTTGCAAGTGGCTTCCACCAACACATTGGCCGTCAACAGCACCAAGTATTTGGCAACCACCTATGACACCCCAAGCTTCAAAATCAACTTCTCAACCGGTGCGGCGGCAGGAGACACGCTCAAGCTGTATGACGGGTCAGGTCAATCCACTGAAATCAAAAAATACACACTCACTGCCACCGACATCACCAATGGTTATGCCACCATCTCCTTGACTCAGTCGTTGAGCAAAGGCACGCATGCCTTCACCGCTGTGTGGTCTGATGTGGCTGGCAATGTCAAAGGCTCCGGCCCAGCGATGATGTTGACCGTTGGTGACACCACAGCGCCCGTTGCCCCGACCTTGACACTGGCACAGGACACCGGCAAATCCAGCGATAGGGTCACCAGCAACGGCACCGTCATCGTGAGCGGCTTGGATACTGGTGCCAGTTGGGAATACAGCACAGACACTGGCTCCACTTGGAAAACTGGCTCCGGGGCTTCATTCACCTTGGCCCAGGGCACCTACGCCGATGGCGCAGTTCAGGCGCGGCAAACCGGTGCCAATGGCAATCTCTCATCAGCCAACACTGCATTCAAGTCAGTGCAAGTCCAGCCCAACTCGCCCAATGACTTGTCCATTGTGTCGGTCACCGACTTCCTGAGCACTACTTCTGGTTCACTGATGTCAAGCCGAGAACCAGCGCGTTACCTTTTGATTGTTAAACCCGGCTCCGGTACCTGGGATCCAGCGGAACTTGAAGTCTTCTCGGAGGGGGTCAATGTCGCCTTGAACAAAACCGTCACCGTGGGCAGTCAAGGTACCCTAAGCCCTAGTGACACAACCAGCTATGGCGGTGCCAATCTGGTCGATGGGAAGAACACCACCTTTTATCAAACCCAAGATAATTCAACCGCCAGCAATCAATGGATCATGGTGGACCTGGGAGCCTCTTATGCGATTGATCGGGTCAACTGGGTTCGACGGTCAGACACCAGCAATAGCACCAAAGATGCCTCCTATGCCGCAAACCAAAAGAGTGTGGAGATGTATGCCTCCAACGTGGATTTTTTGGCCTCCACAGGCTTGGGCACTAGCAATGCACTGAGCGCCGTTCAGCTCGCCAACCTGCGTAAAGGTGCCTATGTAAACACTGAAATCCTGGAAATCAGTAGCACCACGACTTCACCTGCCGTGACAAACAGTTCCAAATCCATCTCTAGCAGTATGAGGCCCACCTTCAAGATTGCATTCAAGGACGCAGCCGTCGATGACGTGATCACTCTGGTTGGGGAAGATCTAGTTTCTTATCCCAAAACTCTGGTGGCAGCCGATATCACCAATGGTTACGCCTTAATCACCATCTCCAGTGACCTCAGTAAGGGAGAACACACCTTTACCGCAAACCTGAAAAGTAAAGCAACCGGAGTCTCGTACACGTCGTCCCCCTTTACCTTGAAAGTCGATGCAACCGCCCCACCAACACCGACCCTGATCCCAAACACCACAGACAACCAAACCATCGATGTGACGGGCCTGGTGGATGGCGGCACCTGGCAGTACTCTGTTGACAGTGGCACCACCTGGTCAAACGGGGTGGGTTCGAGTTTTGCATTGAGCAACCAAACCTATCAGGCGGGTTCGGTGAAAGTCAAACAAACCAGCGCGGCGGGGGTCATTTCGGGCACAGCCACCAATGCGCTGAGCCTCACAGTGAGCAAGACCTTGTTGACGACACCCACCTTGACCCTTACCAAGGACACAGAAACTGCCGGGGACTTCATCACCAGCAATGGCACCATCGATGTGGGGGGGCTGGCTACCGGTAACCTATGGAAGTACTCGGTCGATGGCGGTACAACTTGGAATGATGGCAGCGGGACCAGTTTCAGCCTGAACGCTGGCACCTATGGCGTCAACAAAATTTTGGTTAAGCAAACCGACTCGCTTGGCACCACGACTTCAGCAACGGGCAGCAATGCCAATCAACTCACCATTCAATCGACCAACGTCACCCTGGCATTGAAAAAGGATGCAGGCAGTTCCAACACCGACGGCTTGACCAGCGACGGCACCATCAGCGTGACTGGCCTTGCCTCTGGTCAAGCCTGGGAATACAGCACCGACTGGGGAGCCACTTGGTCAACAGGTGTGAACAGCAGCTTCACCCTCGCCTCAGGTCAATATGCTGCAAATTCAGTACAGGTGAAGCTCAGCTACGTGAACATGGCCAGTGGCAACGTGAAGCCTGTGGCCTACCTGACATCCCAAGTCACCGTAGACCAATCCACAATAGGCGCTTTGGGCATGAATCTGGCCATTGGTTCAGGAGGGGGCACGAGCAATGGCAAGGTCACCGTGTCCGGATTGGTCTCGAATGCAACATGGAAATACAGCACGGATTCGGGTCTCAGTTGGAAAGACGGCTCGGGAACCAGCTTTGACCTCAGCGATGGCACTTACGCAGCCAACAAGGTGCAGGTCAAGCAGATCAGCGTGGCAGGCAAAGAAAGCACCATCAATCAAATGGCAGGCTCCTTCACCGTCGGCGCAAATTCGCAAAATGCCAAGTTGAATGCGGATAACGGCATATCGTCCACCGATGGGCTTACCAATGACAAGAAGGTCAATGTCACGAACATGCCACCAGGTGCCACCTGGTCCTACACCACCGACTCAGGCAAGACCTGGCAACCTGGCAACGGCACCAGCTTCGATCTGCCCGACGGCACCTATGCCAGCAACGACATTCAAGTCAAGCAAACATGGTCGAGCGGGACCAACACCACGTCTGCGGTCAGCAAATTGAGCGCCACCAAGGTAGACACCATCATCCCCAAATCGGTGAACGTGTTCTCTGTCACCGATAAATCAGGTGACAATCAGGGTTCGCTCATCACCAACAAGCAATATGCCCGATACATCCTGGTTCTCAAACCCAACTCCGGTACTTGGGATCCTGCGGAACTTGAGGTTTTTTCGGGTGGGGTCAATGTGGCCGAGAAGAAAACCGTCACGGTGGGCAGTCAAGGTGCATCTACTCTCAACAGCGGCTTGAATTTGGTCGACGGTAAAGCGAATACCTACTACCAAAACGTCGACACGACCAGCGTGAGCAATCAATGGGTCATGGTTGACCTGGGAGCGTCCGTTCCAATTGATCGGATTAACTGGGTTGCGAATACAGCGGGCAATCAGAAGTCGGTGGAGATCTATGGCTCAAACACGAGCTTTCTTACAAGCTTTGGAATGGAAAACAATGGCAGCCTAAAACTTGACGTCGATCAACTGGCTCGTCTGCGTCTGGGGCTTTACAACAACACTCAACTGCTTAAGGTGAGTGATGCCAATACCTCGGTCGTCAATAGCAGTTCTACAAGCACCGACAGCAATCTACCCACCCTGAAGATTGCCTTCGATGTGGGCGCCGAGAAGGATGACCTGATCAAGCTGTATGACAACGACAATCTGACCACAGCCATTGAACAAGACTACAAGATCACCGACGCCGACATCAAGAATGGCTATGCCCTCATCACGTTGACAAACAAATTGAGCAATGGCAGCCACTCAATCACCGCCGTGGTGACTGATGACGCAGGCAATAGGGTCACATCCAGTGCAGGCTTCAAGTTCACCGTAGACACCTCCACGATGACGTTGTCAACAGCTGCCAACGCGGGCACCAACGGCATCACACCCGACATCAACGGTTTGGTCAAGATGTCCACGGCGGGCAAAACCCTGGATTTGACAACGGTCTCCAGCAACAATTGGGACAATCTGATCAGCAATGTTGATTTGACTGGCACAGGTGACAACACGCTACTTCTTGATGCCAGGAGCATCCAGAAACTGGCGGCTCTCAACGCCTATCAGAGCAGTGGCGCCAATGCCAAGCGGTATCAACTCATGATCACCGGCGATAAGGGTGACAGTGTGGATTTACAAGGCGGAGATGGAACCACCGGATGGACCAAGCAAACTGCCGCCTACACGACCACGACGGCAACCTATGACGTGTGGATTCACGACTCCAACAACGTCGCGGTCTACATCAACAAGTCAATCACATCGGTCATTTGATGCAGGTGTGAACCGGGTTGCAGCTCAGTGCATGAGCTGCGCCCAGGCCTTTTCCAGGCGCTTGACGCTCACGGGTTGGGGTGTGCGCAGCTCTTGAGCAAACAGGCTGACCCGAAGTTCTTCGAGCAACCAGCGGAACTCGGTGAGGCGCGGGTCTTCAACACCCTTGCGATCCGCCACAAGCCGCCAGAACTTTTGCTCTAGCGGTTTGAGCTCGGCTAGGCGCTGGGCATCGCGCGCTGGATCCGCGCGGTACTTGTCCAGTCGCAAGGTGATGGCCTTGAGGTAGCGCGGCAGGTGCTGAAATTGCGCCCAGGGGGTGTGCCGGATGAACATCTTGCCCATGAGGCGCTGCAACTGCTGCGTGACATCGGCGCAGGCCTCGGGGGCATTGCGTGTGTCCTTGAGCTTGCGCTGCGCGGTGGACCATTCGGACAAGATCAGGCCACAGGCGCGTGCCACCTCATTGGCGATGAGGGTCAAGCGCCCCCTGCCCTCAGCCACACGCTGCTCAAAAGTTTGGGCATCCTTGGGCAGCGGGTCTTGCAAAAAGGCGCGGTCCAGGGCGAGATCCAGGATTTGCTGCCTGAGCTCCTGTTCCGTACCCAAACCCATGTAGGCCACCGCCATTTTTTGCAGGTCGGGCAGGTTTTTGTCCAGGTACTTGAGGGCATCGCGGATGTGCAAGGCCACCAGACGACGCATGCCCTGGCGATGCCGGGCGAATGCCACATCGGGCTCGTCAAAGACCTCGATGGTCACCGCATCCTGGGCATCGACCAGAGCCGGAAAGCCCACCAGCGTTTGCCCCCCCTTGCTGATTTCCATCAGCTCGGGCAACTCGCCAAAGTCCCAACTCGTGTGACGCTGACCCGACCGCACAGGCGCAGAAAAAATGGGGTCAGATGACATTTTTTGGGGGGCCGCCGGTTGTTCCTGGACAGGTGAACCTGACCCCATTTTTGAATGGGAATCTGACCCCGTTTTTTTGAGTTGGGCGAGGGCTTGGAAGGCGGTGCGAGCTTGGCCGCCCCATTCGGCTTTGAGGGCGGCGAGGTGGCGTCCCATGCCCAGTTGTCTGCCGTTGTCGTCCACCACGCACACATTGGTCAAGAGGTGCACGGGCACCATGTCGAGCTTGAAGTCGCTGCGTTTGACGTCCAGCTCGCTGGCCTGGCGCACGCGCTCGAGCAAGGTAGTGAGCAACGCGCCTTGACCAAACACCTCGGGCTGACTCAGGTCCTTGGCCAATTGGGCGGCCGTGTCGGGCAAAGGCACCAGGCGCGCGCGCGGCTTTTGCGGCAGGCTTTTGAGCAGCGCCTGGATTTTTTGCGCCAGCATCCCAGGCACCAGCCACTCCAGCCGGTCTTCGCTCACCTGGTTGAGCACGAAAAGGGGCACGGTCACGGTCACGCCATCTCGCACATGGCCGGGTTCGTGCAGGTAGTCGGTCTTGCAGTCCACGCCCCCCAGCTTGATGGTGTGGGGAAAGGCTTCGGTGGTGATGCCCGCCGCGGTGTGGCGCATCAACTCCTCGCGGCTCAGGTGCAGGCACTGGGGTTGGGCCTTGATCTCAGCCTTGAGCCAGGCATCCAGGGTGCGCACATTGCAGACCTCGGCGGGCAATTGCTGGTCATAAAAGGCATGGATGAGCGAATCGTCCACCAGCACATCCTGGCGGCGCGACTTGTGCTCGAGTTGCTCCACCTGCTGCACCAGCTTGAGGTTGTGACGCAAAAAAGCCCAGCGGCTGAGCGTGTCCGCATCGACATCGCCGGCAACCAGGGCGTCGCGGATGAAGATCTCGCGTGCGGCTTGGGGGTCGGCTTTGGCAAAGCTGGTGCGCCGACCGCTGTAGACCACCAGGCCATAGAGGGTGGCGCGCTCCATGGCCACCACATCTCCGCTGCGCTTTTCCCAATGGGGGTCCAGCAATTGGCGCTTGAGCAAATGCGCCCCCACCTGCTCCAGCCATTGCGGTTCGATGTGGGCAATGCCCCGACCAAAAAGCCGGATGGTTTCGACCAATTCGGCACACACCACCCATTTGCCAGGTTTTTTACGCAGCTGCGCACCCGGATGAGGAAAGAACTTGATGCCACGCGCCCCCAGGTATTGGCCCGCCGGACCGGTGCCGGGTGCGGGTTCGTCCAGCTTGTAGCCCACATTTCCCAGCATGCCCGCGAGCAAGGCCGTGTGCAGTTGCTCGTAGCTGGCGGGCTGGGTGTTCAAGTTCCAGCGGTGCTCGGCAACCACGGTGTGAAGCTGCGCGTACACATCGCGCCACTCGCGCACGCGACGCACATGGATGTAGTGCTGGCGCAGGAGCTGTTCATATTGGCGGTGGCTGAGCTTGTGGGTAGAAATGTCATCTGACCCCATTTTTTTGCCGCCACGGGCTTGATCCAGCCAGTGCCAGAGTTGCAAGTAGCCGCTGAATTCGCTTTTGTCGTCCTTGAAGCGGGCATGCGCCTGGTCGGCCTGGGTCTGGGCATCGACGGGTCGGTCGCGCACATCGGGCACGGACAGGGCAGCGGCAATCACCAGGGCTTCTTGCAAGGCGTTTTGTTCGCGTGCGGCCAGCAGCATGCGTCCCACGCGGGGATCCAGGGGCAGGCGCGACAAGGCCTGACCCAATGGGGTGAGGACCAGGTCCTCGGTGAGCGCGCCCAACTCCACCAGCAGTTGCTCGCCATCGGTGATGGCTTTAGCCCGAGGAGGCTCAAGAAAGTCAAACTCGCTCACCCGCCCCAGGCCCAGAGCGTGCATGCGAAGAATCACACCGGCCAGTGAGCTGCGCAGGATCTCGGGGTCGGTGAAGCGCGCCCGCCCCGCGAAATCTTTTTCGTCATAGAGGCGAATCGCAATGCCCGGCCCAATGCGACCGCAACGCCCCGAGCGCTGGTTGGCCGCCGCCTGGCTGATGGGCTCGACCAGCAACTGCTCGACCTTGTTGCGGTAGCTGTAGCGCTTGACGCGGGCCAAGCCGGAGTCGATGACGTAGCGAATGCCCGGCACTGTGAGCGAGGTCTCGGCCACGTTGGTGGCCAACACGATGCGAGGGGCGCTGTGGGCTTCAAAGACCCGGTCCTGATCGGATTGAGACAGCCGGGCATAGAGGGCAATGACCTCGGTGGTGCGCGTGGCGGCCTGGTGGCTGAGGTGGGCACGAAGGTGGTCTGCGGCCTCCCGGATTTCGCGCTCACCGGGGAGGAAGACGAGGATGTCACCGCTGGGCAGGCCGCGCCAGAGCTCGTCCACCGCCTCGGCAATGGCCTGGCTCAGGTCAAAGTCGCGCGACTCTTCAAAGGGGGTGTAGCGCAAGGTCACGGGATGGGTGCGTCCCGAGACCTCGATCACCGGCGCAGGCCCTTTGGCGGAGGCGAAAAAACGGGCAAAGCGCTCGGAGTCGATGGTGGCCGAGGTGATGATGACCTTGAGGTCGGGGCGCCGGGGCAGGATGCGCTTGAGGTAGCCCAGCAAAAAATCGATGTTGAGGCTGCGCTCATGGGCCTCGTCGATGATGAGCGTGTCGTAGGCTTTGAGCAGTGGGTCGGTTTGGGTCTCGGCCAGCAAGATGCCGTCGGTCATGAGCTTGATGCGCGAGCTGGGGCTGAGGCGATCCTGAAAACGGATCTTGTAGCCCACCAGCTGACCCAGCTCGGTGCCCAGCTCCTGCGCCACCCGCTTGGCCACCGAGGTGGCTGCAAGCCGCCGGGGCTGGGTGTGACCGATGAGGCGGCCGCGCCCCTTGCCGCTGGGGTCTGGCGCCGCGCGCCCCAGCGCCAGGGCCATTTTGGGCAACTGCGTGGTTTTGCCAGAGCCCGTCTCGCCGCTCACGATCACCACGGGGTGATGCGCCATGGCCGCCATGATGTCCTCGCGCCGCGCACTGACGGGCAAATCGGGCGGAAAGCTCAACTCGGGCAGCGGAAACGGATCAGGGGATGGTGGCATGGACGGCACAGACTTCGAAGGCACGGATTATTGCGCCCCTGGAATGGGACACAATGACAACCATCGTTTTGACTGACCCCTTTGCGCCCCATGTCCAACGTCTTTCACTTCACCTTTGTGCCCTGGTTTCGATCGGTGGCTCCCTACATTCACATGCATCGGGGCAAAACCTTTGTGGTGGCCATCGCGGGCGAAGCCATTGCAGCGGGCAAGCTGGCCAACCTGGCGCAAGACTTGGCCCTGATCCAAAGCATGGGCGTGCGGGTGGTGCTGGTGCACGGCTTTCGCCCTCAGGTCAACGAGCAGTTGCTGGCCAAAGGGCATGAGCCCAAATTTGCCAAGGGCATGCGCATCACCGACTCCGTGGCGCTCGATTGCGCCCAGGAGGCCGCCGGTCAGCTGCGTTACGAGATCGAGGCCGCCTTCAGCCAGGGCTTGCCCAATACCCCGATGTCCAATGCCACCGTGCGGGTGATGTCGGGCAACTTTGTGACCGCGCGCCCTGTGGGCATTGTGGACGGCATCGATTTCCAAAGCTCAGGCCTGGTGCGCAAAGTCGATGTGGACGGCATTCGCCGCACCCTGGACATGGGCTCCATGGTGTTGCTCTCGCCCTTTGGTTTTTCGCCCACTGGCGAGGCCTTCAACCTGACCATGGAAGAGGTCGCCACCTCGGTGGCCACCGCACTCAAGGCCGACAAGCTGCTCTTCATTGGCGAAGTACCGGGCATTCGCATCAAGCCCGAGGAGCCCGCCAGCGACGACAACCCCATCGACACCGAATTGCCCCTGGACGCAGCGGTGGCCCTGCTCAAGCGCAGCCCCGCGCCCACCAAGCCCACCGACATTGGCTTTTACCTGCAGCACTGCGTCAAGGCTTGTCAAAACGGCGTCGAGCGCTGCCACATCCTGCCCTTTTCTGTCGATGGCGCGCTGCTGCTCGAAATCTACATGCACGACGGCATTGGCACCATGGTGGTCGACGAAAAACTCGAAAGCCTGCGCGAGGCCTCCCACGAGGACGTGGGTGGCATCTTGCATCTGATTGAGCCCTTTGAAAACGATGGCACCCTGGTCAAGCGCAGCCGCACCGAGATCGAGCGCGACGTGGGAGCCTACACCGTGATCGAGCACGACGGCGTGATCTTTGGCTGCGCCGCGCTGTACCCCTACCCCGAAGCCAAGACCGCTGAAATGGCCGCGCTGACCGTAGCGCCCCAATCACAGGGCATGGGCGACGGTGAAAAACTGCTCAAGCGCATCGAGCAACGCGCGCGCATCCTGGGGCTAGACAGCATCTTTGTGCTCACCACCCGCACCCGCGACTGGTTCCTCAAACGCGGCTTTGTCTCCGCCGACCCCGACTGGTTACCCGAAGCCCGCAAACGCCTCTACAACTGGGACCGCAAAAGCACCGTCCTCGTCAAGCGCCTGCATTAATTGGGGTCAGATTACATTTTTTTGACCTGCAATCTGACGCCATGGATCGCCAGCAGGATGAAGGCGATGAACCACAGGAAGGACCAGTTGGCGATGGATCCGCCAAGGAAGGTCCAGTCGATCTGGGTGCAGTCGCCGCTGCCGCGAAAAATCATGGGGATGGCACGGCCAATCGGGAAGCTTTCGATCATGCCGTAGAAGTCGCGGCCGCAGCTCACGACTTCGGGCGGATACCACTGCAACCAGCTTTGCCGCGCCGCAGTGAAGGCCCCAAACCCAGCCACCAGACCGAGCATCACCCACACCACCAACTGGGGTCTTGGCCAACGCCACACCCAACCCAGCAAAGCCAGCACACCCACGCCCATGAGGGCGTAGCGTTGCACGATGCACATGGGGCAGGGCTCCAGACCCACCACATGTTGCAAGTAAAGACCAAAGGCGAGCAGCGCCACCGCAGCCAAGGCCACCAGCCCCAGCCAGCGTTGCGACGGCCAGCCCAGGGGCTGGCGCCATGTCGGGCGCGATGCGTGCTCGGCGTTGATCGAATCAAGCGGGGTCAGGTCGTCATTCATGGTGCGGAGTCTAGCCCTCGGTCAACCCCGCTGTCTTGATCCAGCGCATGTCCCTGGCCGGTCCTGGGGCTGCGCGGGCTTGATACAGTCACGCCTGTTCAACTTGCAACGGTTTTCAAGGAATTCCCATGACGCGCATGGTTCAATGCATCAAGCTCAACACCGAAGCCGAAGGGCTTGACCGCCCGCCCTACCCTGGCGAGCTGGGTCGACGCATTTATGAGCAGGTGAGCAAACAGGCCTGGGGCGATTGGCTGCGCCACCAGACCATGCTGGTCAATGAAAACCGCCTCAATCTGGCGGATCAGCGTGCACGCCAGTACTTAGCGCGCCAAATGGAAAAGCATTTTTTTGGCGAAGGGGCCGATGCTGCCCAGGGCTACGTTCCCCCCGCCGCCTGATGCCCCATGTCACGTGCCGATCGCCCGCCTGTGCGCTGGGATGAATCCGGCACCCCCCACAGCACCGAATTCAACGACATCTACCGCAGCCAATCCCCCGCGGGCGGGGGTTTGGCGCAGGCGCGCGAGGTCTTTCTGAGGGGATGCGGGCTGCTGGACTCACCGCCCGCCTGGGCCAATGCCCGCGTCTGGACCCTGCTGGAAACCGGCTTTGGCCTGGGTCTGAATGCCCTGGCCACCTGGCAGGCCTGGCGCCAAGACCCCCAGCGTCCCGATCGATTGCATGTGGTCTCCATCGAATCCAGCCCCGTGACCGCAACCGACTTGCTTCGTTCGGTGCAAGATTGGCCCGATTTGCACGACCTCGCCCAGACGCTGGCCAGGGCCTGGTGGGGCATGGGCGAAGGCCAGCATCGACTGAGCTTTGAGGGCGGACGGGTGTGCTTCACGCTGGTCATCGCGCCCATCGAAACCCTGGTCACGCCCCGTGGCTTGGCAGGGCTGGACTGCGTGGCCGACAGTGTCTTTCTCGATGGCTTCAGTCCCAAGCTCAACCCCGGCATGTGGTCGCCCGAGACCCTGCGCGCCCTTGGCGCCCACACCCGCGTGGGCACACGGGTGTCGTCCTGGTGTGTGGCCGCCGAACTGCGACAAACCCTGACCGACTTGGGCTTTGAGGTCAGCCGCGAGCCAGGCCTGGCTCCCAAGCGCCATCGATTGCAAGCAGTGCGCACTGCGCCCGCTGTGCATGCGCGAGCAACGCGCACCCCAGCGCCCTCGGTTTGGGTGCTGGGGGCAGGTCTCGCGGGCGCTGCACTCGCGCGGGAGTGGGCAGATCGGGGCATTGCGGTCAAGGTGCTCGACTCGGGCAGTGGCGCAGCGCAAGGCGCATCGGGCTTGCCCATTGGCCTCTTCGCACCCCATGGCGCAAGGCAACGCCCCGAACTTGGTGCCTTGACCCTGGCAGGTCTGCGCCACATGCACGCCCTGGCCGAGCGCCTTTTGCAACGCGGCGTGGACTGGTCTGCCAGCGGCGTGCTGGAGCAACTCATGCCCGATCGCCGCGGCAAATTGCCCCCCTTGCCCTCGCCTGAGGACGACACCGCAGAGGTGCAATCGGGCTTGCCTAGGCACGCTCACCCCAGCCTCCTGCATGCTCGCGCCGGCTGGATCAAGCCCCAAGCCCTGGTGCACGCCCTGCTCGATCACCCCCTGATCGAATGCAGCTACGGGGTCGAAGTCAGCTCGCTCAAGCGCACACCGTCAGGCCAATGGCAGGCACTGGGGCCTCAAGGCCAAGTGGTGACCCAAGCTCCCGTGGCCTGTCTGGCAGCAGGTGCCGGCTCGATTCCACTCCTGTCTCAACTCAGTGCCTTGAGCGAACGCCCTGCCCCGGCGCAGCCCCTGGGTTTGCATGCCGTGCGCGGCCAGGTGTCTCTGATGCCTCAATCGGCCTTTGCCCAGGCCGGCCTGCCCGATCAGTGCACCAACGGCCACGGCAGCTGGATCCCCCATGTGGTGTTTCAAGGGCTTGCCCCGCAAGCGGTGTTTGGCTCGGGCTTTGACCACCAGCGGCTGGACCAGTCGGTGCATGAGAGCGACCACCGCGACAACCTGCGCCGCCTGAGTGAACTGTTCCCCGCAGCAGACTTGGGCCAGGTCGAGTCAGCACCTTGGGTGGGTTGGTCGGGCGTTCGCTGCACTTCGCCCGATCGGCTGCCCTGGTGCGGACCCTGGCCAGACACCGCCAATGCCCCCGATTTATGGGTCCTCACCGCCTTGGGCGCGCGCGGCCTGACCCTGGGCGCCTTGCTCGCGCACGCCCTGGTGTGCGAAGCCCTGGGCGAGCCCTCGGCGCTAAACCTGCGATGGCAACAAGCCCTTAGGCCGGGGCGCGCCAGAGGGGCGTCGGGGCTCGTCTAAAATTCGGGTTTTCCTCCATGACCGCCCAACACCATGACCCATGTCGTGACCGAAAGCTGCATTCGCTGCAAATACACCGATTGCGTGGACGTGTGCCCCGTGGATTGCTTCCGCGAAGGCCCCAATTTCCTCACCATTGACCCCGACGAGTGCATCGATTGCGCCGTGTGCATCCCCGAGTGCCCGGTCAACGCCATTTATGCCGAAGAGGATGTACCCGCTGACCAGCGCCACATGACCCAGCTCAACGCCGAGTTATCTCAAATCGGTTGGCCCACCATCACCAAGCGCAAGGCTCCCCTGCCCGATGCCGATGAGTGGAAAGAGAAAACGGGCAAGCTCTCCGAGTTGATCCGCTGACCACCGCATGAACACCACCCCCCAATCGCATGCGGCCCCTGCCTACAGCGCCGATGTGATGGTGGTGGGGGCTGGACCGGCTGGCCTCTTTACCGTGTTCGAATTGGGCTTGCTGGGCTTGTCGGCTGTGGTGGTCGATGCCTTGCCCAAGCCCGGCGGCCAACTCGCCGCCCTGTACCCTGATAAACCCATTTACGACGTCCCTGCCTTGCGCCAATGCACGGGGCATGAACTGGTCCAGCGCTTGCTGGACCAGATCCAGCCCTTTGCAACACAGTGGGCCTTGGGGCAAGCTGTCACCGCCTTCGCCCCCCTCGAGGGCGAGTCGACTCCGGGCTTGCAAGTGCAACTGGGCAATGCGCTCACCCACCGCGTCAAAGCCCTGGTCATTGCAGCGGGCGTGGGCGCCTTTGCCCACCGCCAACTCGAATGCCCCGACCTCGCTCCATTGCGCGGCCTGAGTGTGCTGACCGCGGATGCCGGCCTCACCCCAGCCCTTGAAGGTCGCCGCGTGGTGGTGGCTGGCGGCGATGAAGTCGCCATCGACACCGCCTTGGCCGCTCAGGCTTTGGGCGCGGCCTCGGTGCATTTGTTGCATCGCCGAGAGGCGCTCGATGCCACCGACGATGCGCTTGGCCGCTTGGCGGCCACCCCCAGCGTGGTGAGGCTGATTGGGCAAATCACCCAAGCCCAACGTCAGGGGGATGCCCTCAAGGGGCTTTGCATCTCACGCGCCGGACAAGCGGATGTGTGGCATCAAGCCGATGTGCTCATCGAATGCCTTGGCCTGTTGCCCCAACTCGGTCCGCTGGCCGAATGGGGTTTGGCCATGCACAAAAAACAAATCCGGGTCAGTCCCGAACACATGGCCACCTCGGTGGCCAACGTCTATGCCGTGGGGGACATGGCGCACTATCCCGGCAAACGCAAGCTCATCGTGAGCGCTTTTCATGAGGCGACCCTGGCCGCTTATGCCGTCGCTGAGCGCGTATTGGGCGGCGCCGTGCCGTTTGAATACACCACTGCCTCGGCCAGGCTGCAAGCGCGCCTGGGCGTGGTCAAAGCTTGAGGGTGTGCATGGCCTGGGGCGCAAAGCCATGATTGAGCGGACCGTGACCCTGACCGATGCGGGCCAATGCACCGTGCTGCAAGGCCTGCGCCACATAGGCCTTGGCCATGCGTGTGGCCGTCACCAGATCGTGCCCCAGCGCCAGGGCGCAAGCCAGCGCCGACGAGAGCGTGCAACCCGTGCCGTGCATGTTGCGCGTGTCCACGCGATCGGCCTTGAACCATTCCAGTGTGCCCTCGCGGGTGAGCAGGCAATCGACCACTTCGGGGCCAGGCAAATGCCCCCCCTTGAGCAAGACCGCAGGCGCGCCCATGGCCAACAGTTCACGCGCCGCAGCCGCGAGGTCATCCGCACGCTCGATGGCATGGCCCACCAACCACGCTGCCTCGTCGAGGTTGGGCGTGATCACGCTGACCAGGGGAAAGAGTTCCTTGACGATGACCTCCACCGTCGCCTCTTCGATGAGCTTGTCACCACTGGTGGCCACCATCACCGGATCGAGCACCACCCAGCGCGGTTGGTGACGCTCGATGGCGCGCACCACCACGCGCACCACCTCGGGCATGTGCAACATGCCGATCTTGATGGCGTCAACGCCCAGGTCCGTGCACACCGAATCGATTTGCGCGGCCAAAAACTCGGGGGGCACCGCATGAATGCCTTGAACGCCCTGGGTGTTTTGCGCCGTGAGCGCGGTGATGGCCGTCATGCCGTAGCACCCCCAAGCCGAGCAGGTCTTGAGGTCGGCCTGAATGCCCGCACCCCCACCGCTATCGGAGCCTGCAATGGTGAGCACGCGGGGGTAGGTCAAGCCTTGAGACATGATTTGCCAGCAATCCTGAAAAGGGGGGCGCAATGAAGGTCGTCATTCTAGGTGCGGGGCTGTTGGGCAGGCTGTTGGCACTGGCGCTCGCGCGCGAGGGGCATGCGGTGGTGTTGCACGACGCCAAAGGACCCCAGGCCGATGGGGCTGCAGCCTGGGTGGCCGCAGCCATGCTGGCGCCGCTGGCCGAATCGGTGATCACCGAAGCACCCGTGGTGCGCATGGGCTTGCATGGCCTCACCCGCTGGCCGCAACTGCTCGCGGGGCTCAGCCAGCCCGTTTTCTTCCAGCGCGAAGGCACGCTCATCCTCTGGCACCGGCAGGATGCGGCTCAAGCGCAGCTCTTTGGGCAGCGTCTCCACCAAA